>MEOQ01000043.1 GCA_001769275.1 Bacteroidetes bacterium GWF2_43_63
CTATAGGGTTTTCGCAGTTACAAAAAGACAATCTCCTTTTGTTACACTTTACAAAGAAAATTTTAAAAACGACTTGCATATGTCTTAGAATTCACAGAGTAGATTTAATCAGGCAAAAGCCGGTATCAATTACAGCAAAGTGAATTTGAAAGCACGCTTTCATAATTTGATATGCTGTAATTGATTAACACAACTTCGTTGTGTTCACTGTTAACCGGCTTTTGTTTTTTGTCACTCTGTGGGACTCTGTGATCCTACGATTCCTGCAGATTTTTGAGGAGTTTAATGCTTTGGCCCTGTATAAATGCGCCGGGTAAAATTCATTTTCCGCTTACTTTTCATCTTTCAACAAACACTATCTTTGCAACGTGAAAAGCAAACTCTGGGTGTATATCGGGCTTATGTTCGCCATGGCGGTATGGGCTTATTCCTATGTGCTTATCAAAATAGTTTATTCCTACGGAGTTCCGCCCAGCATGCTGGTTTTCATGAGACTTATTCTGGCATCAGCGACATTGCTATTGTTCACGAAAGTTGCAAAAAAACTTCAGCCAATTCAGAAAAAAGACCGCCGGTCATTTCTTGCACTCGCCTTTTTCGAACCCTTTTTGTATTACATTGGCGAGAGCAACGGTTTGGTGCATGTTTCAGCAACAGTAGGCTCCATCATCATTGCCACCATTCCAGTTTTCATTCCTTTTGTACTATACGCATACTTTAAAGAAAAAGTTGATAAAACAAATTTCTTCGGAATTATTATTTCCTTTATTGGAGTATTGCTTGTTATTTTCGAAGACGACTACACGCTGTCCGCTTCACCGGTTGGGCTGGCATTCATGTTTTTCGCAGTATTCAGCGCATTCGGATATACCATTGTTATAAAAAATCTTACGCAGAAATATAATTCCTTTACCATTGTAACTTACCAAACGCTCATTGGAGCCATACTGTATGTTCCGTTGTTTTTATTCTCCGATTTCAGCGTGGTTGCTCAGGTTGAATTCACCTGGCAGATGCTGACAGCCACAGCAGTACTGGCCATTTTCGCAACTGCCATTGCCTATATTTTGTTCTCCACCGGTATTCGCGAAATCGGAGCCATGCAATCAACCATTTTTGCCAACCTGATACCTGTTCTCACTGCTTTGATGGCGCTGCTATCTGGTATGGAAGAACTTCCGTTGCGTAAACTGGCCGGAGTCCTCATCGTTATTCTGGGCGTATTTCTCTCCCAAAGCAAAAAACCATTTCTCGGACTTCCGGGTATGGTGTGGAATTATTTTGCGAAAAGAAAATGAGTTGAATCATGAACAATCCGTGCATTCAGACGGATCAAGAAAAACAAGGAAGGAAGAAGTCTGAACGGAGGTGAGAAGTTAGAAGCAAAGTAGGAAGGTAGATTTGAATTACGGATTAAAAATTCCACAAATTCAAATTTTATTATTGAATTTCAAAGAAGTTTTCAAATACAAATGGAGGTTGTTTTAAAATCCTTCAAACTTCGTACATCCTTGTTCCTTGTTCAGTGTTCTAAAGCACTTTTGCCGCCAATGCCAAAAACAACTTCATCCCTTCTTCGGATTCAGCATTCATGCGGTAATTGATATTGTCGGTCAGGTACGAAACAGCATCGTCAAACGAAAGTCCGGCTGAACCAAGATGCCTCACTGCGGCTGACGGATCCTGTATTCCCGCTTCCAGCGCTGCTTTTAGAATCTTCAAGGAATCGTCTTTCACGTCATTGCGTGCAATCCAGACAGCAAACACGAAGGGAAGACCAGACATCTCTTTCCAGGCCTCACTCAAATCGTAACAATACTTGTAATCTTTCTGCAGTCCGAACGCTTTGTCGCCAATGGCTATTCGAGCATCGGCCGAAGCATCATCGTGTTTCACAAAGGCCGGATGTATGTTCCAGTGATTATGACAGAGGATTTTCAGTAACAGATTTGAACTGCGCGAATGACTATCGGGTGAAATGTGCTTTATGTCCAGCAAAGGCCTGTTACTTAAAAGCAACACAGAGCGTACCGGCCCGTCAGCACTGATGCAATACGGTTTTACAATCTGATAATTCTCCAGATCATTCAGCGATCCAACCGGAACGAGCGCAACATCGCTGATCCCTTCTGCAAAATTTTTTGCACAAATTGACGGGTTTACGATGCTAAGCTGCGAAAACAAACCGTCGTCTGCATTCAATAATCCGAAATGAAAAGGATACGAGTTTAAATAGCTAACAAGTGAAATATTCATACTATAGTGGAAATCGGATACAAAGGTAGTCTTTCATTTCAGCAATCATGTTAAACGGGATGATGATATTTATCAACAATAAAATATTATCTTCGCAAAGACGAAATACAAAATGAAAACCGATTCTATCATTAGCCGCTTATCCGCCTGGGCCGACGAATTTCGCACCGGCACAAAACTCTTTTCAACCGAAGATCTGCCCGAAGCCTTTTATCAGACACAAATTCACAATAAGTGGTTTACGAAAGAAAACATTATTGCTTCCGTAAATGCGCTTGCAGACATGATGTCGGATAAAAATGCCGTTGAAGGCTGGCTGAAAAATTATCCGGAAACGACAGCAACTGCAAAAATAATACTGTTGGTTTTACCCGGCAACATTCCCGCTGTTGGCTTCCACGATGTGCTCTGCACCTTACTTTCAGGGCACTCTGCCGAAATAAAATTGTCTTCGGATGACAAATTTTTAATTCCATGGATGCTCAGAATCGCAGAAAAATACTTTCCGGAATGGACGGACCGCATTCATTATCACGAAGGGTTGATGACCGGTTTTGATGCGGTAATTGCAACGGGGAGTAATCAGTCGGCAAAAACTTTTGACACCTATTTCTCCGGCAAGCCAAACATCATTCGCCACAGCAGAAGCAGTATTGCAATAGTTCACAACAATGACAGCGACGAGGATCTGCATAATTTGAGCAACGATGTTTTTATGTATTTCGGTCTCGGATGCCGCAATGTGTCGTTGATTTTTCTGCCACAAGGCTTCGATAAACAAAGACTTTTTGATGCCTTTTTGCCATGGAAAGATCTGGAATATCACAACGCATTTGCCAATAACTATGTGTACTACAAAGGCTATTTCAGCCTTTCGAAAGAAGAGCCCCTCGATGGTTCGTTTTATTTGCTGCGCGAAAACAAATCCACAGCCGCTCCTGTGGCCGTTGTTCATTTTTCTGAATACAGCGATATCAGCGAAGTGAAACAATATATTTCGGAAAATACCGATCATATTCAATGCGTTGTTTCCACACAAAATGAAATCGAAAACGCTGTAAAACCTGGTCAGGCGCAGTCTCCGCGCATTGATGACTACGCGGATGGAGTTGATACGATGGCGTTTCTTGCTGCGTTATAACCCATGTCACGGATTATTTACCCGTTAAATTATTTTTAAGGAGTTCATGAGCTCAGCGCTTATAGCGCTTCGGTTACAAATCCGCGCCATGGGTAGAGTTCCATTTTTTAATTCCATTGCAAATTCTATATCACAAGTCAGGTTTGCGTATTTTTCTTACTTTTGTTTATAATCATTAGCCATGAAACTATCGAGAAAGTGCGAATATGCCTGTTTAGCCATGATAGAACTGTCGGGTCACAAATCTGACGAATATACTAAAATTGAGTCCATTGCAACTACCTGGAATATTCCAAGAAAATTTCTCGAACAGATTCTGATCACGCTGAAAAATGCGGGCTACCTCCACAGCCGCAAAGGCGCCGAAGGCGGTTATAAACTTGCGAAAGAATCTTCGAAAATATCACTGGCCGAAATCATCCGATTAATTGATGGGGCGCTGGCTCCGGTTGAAAGTGTTTCGACCTATTTCTATGGATCGTCACCCACTGAAAAGCATCCGGGCTTCATCAACATCATGAAAGATATTCGCGACTATGTGTCCGAAAAGCTTGAAAAGACTACGTTTGCCGATCTTGTCAGAAAGTAGTTTTTCGGCTGACAACTACCACTAATCTTACATATCGTCCCTTTTTAAATTCCGTTTTTTTAAAGGTGCTTCACGTAAAACGTGACACGTCGCACGCCTTGTTCCTGGGGTGGAGTTTATCCCGCTGTTGACACTTCGACGGAGTTTATCCTGCGGAACGCAGGGCTCAGTGTGACAGCGGCGGGGCCCGAGGCTATTCTAATTTAACTCCGGAGTTTACTCCGCAGGAGGCGGAGGAGTATCTGATGGAGCTTCGCAACTCATTTGTACGCCTTCGGCAGCCAACAACTGCTAAAAATTCTTTTTCAACTTTTCAACTTTAAGAACTTTCAACTGCCTCGGTTTGGCCAGCGTCATTCCAACGCTTCGTGCTACAAAGAAAGACAAAAATGCGATCCAGAGATTCATTTCAGGAAAAACGCTTTCAAGCAAAAAATACAAAGGAAAGAATACTCCGAGAACCGCTATCAGCATCACATTGCGCATAGCAGCAGTATGTGTCATTCCGGCAAAAATGCCATCCCACATGAATGCAACGAAAGAAACCAGTGGAATCAGCACCACCCAGAAACGCTGCTTCAGAGCGAGATCAAGCAATGTCTGATTATCGGTAAGCAAACCAAAAATCCATTGTCCGCCCATGAAATAAAGCAAACTAAAAACAAGACTTGTTCCCAATGCCCAACGGAAAAGCGTTCTCACGGTAAGCCGCAACAGGCGGATCTTTCCCGCACCCAGATATTTTCCACTGAGACTTTCGCCTGCATATGAAAAGCCATCAATAAAAAACGAGAAGAACATGAAAAACTGCATCAGCAGAGTGTTTACAGCTAACACATCATTTCCGTACAACGAAGAAGCATAGGTAAACCATGAGAAAACAGTAAGCAAACTAAATGAGCGAAGGAAAATATTCGCATTGACAGTCAGCACACGCAGCAGTTTCGAAAAAAGAAATACAACTTTCAAAACCGGCTTCACAAGCAACTTTCGATGTCTTACAAGAATAATGATTATCCCAAACACCAACGCACTCCAGCCCGCAATCAATGTTCCAAGCGCCACGCCGTCGGCTTTCATGCCCAATTCGACAACAAAAACAAGATTGAGCACAACATTAATTACATTTTCAAAAATAATCATCAACATGGCAGCAGCTGAATCCTGCACGCCAAGCAACCAGCCAAGTATTACAAAATTCAGCAGCGAAGCCGGAACCACCCAAATACGGATATCATAATACTCAGTGATGATTCCGTCCAACGCAAAATCAGGTTGCAGCATTTCAATGCCAATCCAATAAATCGGATTACGGAATAGTATAGTCAGAAGCCCGATAAAACCAGCTATTAAAACACTTCTATAAAATGATGCTGAAATTTCACTTGTGTTTTTTGCGCCAAAATTCTGAGCCGTTATTCCTGTTGTGGACATACGCAAAAAGCTAAAGCTCCACAAAATAAAATTAAAAATTATACCTGCAAGCGACACCGCCGCCAAATATAAAGTAGATTCAAGATGCGCCAGCACAGCCAGATTCACGGTGACAAGCAGCGGAATACTCAGGTTTGCCAGAATGTTTGGAACAGCCAGTCTCAGAAGTTCTTTGCGCATATTATCCCCTCAGAAAAGTAAAATTGTTTTCATCCGAAAGCTTTCGTTCAAAATAATAACCACTCAAATCAAACGCTGTAAGACTTTCAACATCCGTAATCCTGTTTTGAATGATAAAACGCGACATCATTCCACGCGCCTTTTTCATCTCAACCACGTTGATGAATGGCTTTCCAGCTTTCATTTCCTTGAAAGCAACATTAATAATTCTGACATTGGCAGAAATATGTGGAATGATCATTTTGCCGTATTCATCCGAAGTGAGATTAATCAGAAGATTGCTTTTCAGTTTTCTCAAGTCAGCTTCAATGTTTTTTGCCGGATGTGAATTCCAGAATGAATACAGATTCCTTTGATCACGCACCGAAACAGGCGTTTGTGCTTCGAGCCGATACGGCAATATTTGGTCGTACGGCCGCAACACCCCATAAAGTCCGCTCAGAATGCGCAGATGCAATTGTGCAAATTCCAATTCACCTCTCGAAAAATCGTGCGCGTTTAAACCCTTGAAGGCAGGCCCGTCGTACATCAAAGCTGCAGCTGAAGCTATCTTCGGGTCATGAGGCCATATCCATTGCTGCATGGTATCATACGCCTGTCGGGCTAAGCCACCACTTACTTTAAGCAATCTTGAAAAATCAGAAAATGAAAGATTTTTCACTTCATTGCAGATATCTCTGGCTTCCTTTCCAAATACGGGAACCGTGCTCAACGCAGGAGCAGTGAGCGGAACATGCATTGTTTTTGCCGGAGACAGTATTATTATCATTTTTTTCTTTAATTTGCGAAAGTAAAACATTGTTTCAAAACTATCGCTATGAAAAAGATATTTATCATTTCGCTGATGCTGCTGTCCTTTTTCACATCCACTGCACAATCACCATTCGCAGGAATCTGGCAGGGAACACTTGAAGAAGACAAATTTGATTTCCTCGTGGTGCTGCGCATTTCGGAGGATGGGGCCAAATTGAAAGGCACCATGGACATACCGCAACAACTGATTGTAGATTATAAAAGCATAAAGCTCAAGACGGAAAACGACAGCCTTATAGTGGAATTGGCCGCTTTCAGAGCCACATACAAAGCAGTTAAAAAAGGGGACAGCCTGCTTGGCTTCTGGTATCAGTCGGGAACTGAAATCCCTCTGAATATGGCGCTTACACCCGAAGACAAGGCTTTCAGGATGAATCGCCCACAGACACCACAGCCGCCATTTCCATACATCGCAAAGGATGTAACATTCCAAAATAAAAAAGCAAAAATAAAACTGGCAGGCACGCTAACAATTCCCGACACAACCAATGTTTGGCCCGTTGTGGTGCTGGTTTCAGGCAGTGGCCCTCAGGATCGCAATGAGGAATTATTGAAGCACCAGCCGTTCTTACTCATTGCCGACTATTTCACCCGAAACGGTATTGCAGTGCTGCGTTACGATGACCGCGGTGTCGGAAAAAGCGAGGGGAAATTCAATGAGGCAACAACAGCGGATCTGAATACTGATGCCGGCGCAGCAGTTTCATTCCTGAAAACTTTGCCATATATCGATAAAAAATCGATAGGCATGGTTGGTCACAGCGAAGGCGGAATCATCGTTCTGATGCAGGCTTCGCAAAATAAATCACTGCGCTTTGTGATATCAATGGCCGGCGTTTCTATTCCCTGTTCGCAATTGCTTGTCATGCAAAACGACAAAATCATGAAAGGATATGGCGCCGACGAAGACATCAGGGATTTTTTCTGGAATTTCAACACATCGCTCTACGACCTGGTTCTGACAGAGAAAAACGCAGACACTCTACGCAAAAAAGCATTGATTTTGTTTAAAGAAAAATCTGAACCACTATCCGAAGATCAGAAAAAAGAATTTGGGCTTGGCGAGAGTTATATCACGGCAATGCTGATGCAGCTTTCAACACCTTGGTTCAAGTATTTTCTGGCCATCAACCCATCCAATTACATCAAAAAAATAAAGACAAATGTACTGGCGATCAATGGATCAAAAGACGTTCAGGTGCCTGCAGAGCCCAACATGGAAGCATTCAACACTTATCTGGTTCAGCAATCAGGAATTTACAAAGAGACACATGTGTTTCCCGGACTGAATCATTTATTTCAGCCATGTACAACGGGACTTACCGGAGAATATGCCATGATAGAAACAACCATCGATCCGCAGGTGCTGGAGTATATGAAGGCATGGATAAAAAAAGTGCTGGCAGCCGAAAACTAAACCCTTGAAGAGTTTCCTGATTTTTTATTTCTTTGTATAAACCAAAAAACCACTCGTATGAAAAAAATGCTTTTCCCAGTGCTGCTGATTTTTCTATCAATGGCAATGAATCTGAATGCGCAGGAATCTACAAAAGAAATCACCATCACTCCCGGCGCAAAAATCAGTTGGAATCTCAGTCTCGGGTATCCGTTCAACATTACTGTCAATTCTGTTAAGCCTGATTTTTCATTCAAATGGGATATGGGCGGTGATGAGACAGGATCTGTGACCCTCACTGCAAAGGCCTTAAAAAAAGCCACCAAAATGTTTGATTATTTCAAAAAAGGCACCGATATAACGAAAGAAGATGAAACAACAGTAATTTTTTCAAAAGCGCTATTTAAAAAGCTTAAAGCCGGAAAATCCACAGAAATGAGTCTTGACGGGATTAATCAGAATATTCGTTTTGTTCAGAATTCAACAATGAAAGTTTTAATTGATGGAACAGAATCCTCACTCCCGATTATTTATGCCGAAACTGACAAAGCCTGTAAATTTTGGATCTGGGACAACGCCTCACTCCCCTTGATTTTAAAAATGGAAATGGGTTGGACGCTTGAGATTACATCCATCAATTCAAAATAAATGTAAGCATCAGTTTTGAATATTACAAAAGGTTGATTTAATAAGGCTTTCGTAACACAAATTCATTTACGTTTTCGGTTGGTTTGAATTTCATTCTGTGCAGATATACCGTATGCCGGATATGGAAAGATTCAGCAAAAATTGTATCGGTATTTAACAGTGCGAAAACATTTTCCCGTTCAAACAAAAGCTTTCCGGGTTTCATGTTGCGGTGCGTGTTTGCAACATAATCTAACACCACGTTGCAACTGCCATCGTGATTTTTACGAAAGCCCGCAACGCTGATTACCGCTGTTCCTTTCACAATCAGAAAAACGATGTCCTCTTTTTCGAAACGCTGAAAATCGGGAAAAAACTTGCGGATATCATTGGCATAATACACCAGAAAACGCTCCAGCATCGGTGCATTCAAATTAGCAGGCAGTACCGCATAATTCCCCTGCAGTTTATACGCCTGCCAGATGAAATAAGCGTTCACAACCATATTAAAACCATTAAGAACAATGATGGGATATGCACCGATAAGGATGCCGTAAACAATAAAAATCATATTGCCCGAAAAAATCATCCACCGCATTTTCAGGATGGAAGTCATCAGCATCGAAACTGCAATAATAAGTGATGCGGTGTATCCGATCAGTTCCGCGATGGTCAATCCTGCAAAAAGTAACTCTGTGTCCATTGAAACAATTATCTGCCACAAAAGTACAATGTTATTTACAACCAATAAAACCAAATTTTATTCGCTGTTACTAAAACCGCTTGCCCTGAATCAGCATAAGGGCCTCTCTAAAAATGCTTTTTCAACAAAAACAAAACATTGTTACGACATTCCACCGTTCCGGCCGAATACTATCCCTCGAAGGGTTTTGAACCCTTCGAGGGATTTTTAACCGGTCGGAACATGGAACCGTCGTAACAACAGCAAAAACAACGGGTCCATGTACTTCAGCCCCTGCGTCGCTTTTGGACGGTTGAAAGTTGCTTTTGTTCTGTCTTTCAATATTATAGACAGACGTTAAATATCTGGCAGAATGCAACTAATTATGTAAATAATAGTCTTATGCCTGATAAAATATTATTATCTTTGACTTTCTTACTACGAGAATAGAATCATGAGACACCATGTAATTGTCATAGTTGGTTTTATTGCACTGCATCTTTTTGCCGGCAATGCAACGGCACAGATTACGCTGAGCGCCAGTAACACCCCCAAAGCAGAATACAAGTACACTTTTCAAAAAATACAATTTAATTATTCCGATTTGTTTCATGCAGGCGCCGACACCGTTTGGGATATTTCGGGTGCTGTGTTTACCGGTGACTCTTCAACCATTCATTACACACAGGATACGGCTTTTGATCCGTTTCCGGGTTGCTGCATGACAAATGAATTGCATGACTATCTTAACAATCTTGATAACTCATTCCTCCAAGTCAACGGTTATGTCTATCAGATTACAGATACAGCCTTTATAATTGCTTATGAAAGAAGAAGCGATCAATACACTTCGTGCTTTGTGATGGATGACAAATCCTATCCGATTATATCATTCCCTTTTGGATATGGATCAATTAATGAAAGGCATGACAACATGCAGGAAAAGACTATTGCATGGCAAAAAGAGGGAGACGCCTGGGGATCACTGATATGCCCCGACACAACCTATCAGAACGTGTTGAGAATTAAAACCACGGATTCAACTTTCTACCAACCCATACCCAATCATCCGGGTGCTGCCGGTGGAAACTCAGTCAAATACGAATGGTACAACGCTGATTCTGACGTGCCTGTTCTGTCACTGAGTTTTAATTATTGGTATTACTGGGATAGTGTCTCTGATTACTGGGGGCGCGACACAACAGCCTTGCTTTATCAATCAAAAACTTATCTGCCGCTCGATACTCCTTTTCACGTGATAGTTCCCGAAAACAGTATAGTTTTATATCCGAACCCAGCAACAAATACCATTGCAATTGAAGGAAACGACAGCATTTCGGAATTGGTTATTTATAACACCAGCGGATATGCCGTCATGCATTTTAACCAGATTACTGCGGGGAAAAAAGTCAGGGTCAATATCTCGACTCTGAGCAAAGGTCTTTATATAGCAGCCGGAAAGTTCACATCCGAAGTCAGTTTCAGAAAGAAATTTATTGTTACAGAGGACTGAAAAGCATTCTTCATCGGGCTTACTGTATCACTTTTAAACGTTTTTTACTGACAGTTGTCAGTAAAAAACCACTCAAAACTCATAACCCATCACTCATAACCAACTTGCTCATCCCCGGAGCCCTGGCGGGCATACGGGCTATTAATATTTAACTCCTCCGGAGTATCTGATGGTGCTTCGCAGCTCCTTTTAAGCCTTCGGCATTTAACCTCACTCCTAACCATTAACTCATAACTTATCACTGACTACTGTAAATCACATTTTTTCCGGCATTCCCACACCAAGCAGTCCCATGGCAAAATTCAGCGTTTCGGCCGTGCGCTGCGCAAGCAACAAACGATTGTTGCGCAAAGTCTCATCCGGCTCGCGCAGAATCGATATTTCCTGATACATGCTGTTGAACATCTGCGCCAACTCGAAGCTGTAATTGGCCACCACTGCCGGACTTTCGTTGGTTGCCGCTTTTTCAATCATCTGCGGAAGTGTGAGCAACTGATACAATAAATGTTTTTCATGCTCTTTCAAATCAGCAGCAGCAGACCATTTCAGCGTATCAACATCAATTCCCGCTTCGCGGCCTTTGTTCAAAACAGAACAGATCCGTGCGTGCGTATATTGAATGAAAGGGCCTGTGTTGCCGTTAAAATCAATACTTTCGGAAGGATTGAACAGCATGTTCTTTTTTGGATCTACACGCAAAATAAAATATTTCAATGCCCCCTGCCCAATCATTTCATGCAGTTTGTCCTGCTCTACGGCAGGCAGATCCTGGGCTTTGCCAGCTTCTTTCGAAATATCGGCAGCGGTTTGTTTCATTTCATCCAGCAAATCATCAGCATCAACCACAGTCCCCTCGCGCGATTTAATCTTTCCTTCGGGAAGTTCCACCATGCCATAACTGTAATGGAGTATGTTGTCAGCCCAGTCGTAGCCTAATCTTTTCAGCGTTTTTTTCAAAACATCGAAATGATAAATCTGTTCGTTGCCCACCACATAGACCATGCGATCGGCATTAAAATCGGCGTGACGCGCCACAGCGGTACCGATATCCTGCGTCATGTAAACAGTGGTGCCGTCGCTGCGAAGCAGAATTTTACGGTCGAGTCCTTCATCGGTCAGATCGATCCACACCGATCCATCCGGATCCTGCTGCAGATGGCCTTCCGCAAGTCCTTTCTGTACAATATCTTTTCCACTCAGATAGGTTTCCGATTCGCGGTACACCTTGTCGAAATCAACACCCAGCCTCGAATATGTATCAGTGAAACCGTCAATCACCCAGCTATTGAGTTTGTTCCATAAAGCCATCACATGCGGCTCGCCTTTTTCCCAGTCGCGCAACATAGCCCGAGCATCCTGCATAAGCGGTGTGTCGCCATCTTCGGGCTTTTCAATGCCTAGTCCGGCGGCTTCATCCTTGTTGGCTTTATCGAACAGCACGTAATATTTTCCAATCAGATGATCGCCCTTTACACCCGCAGATTCAGGTGTTTCATTGTTACCCCACATGCTGTAAGCCACCATGGTTTTGCAGATGTGAATGCCCCTGTCGTTGATGAGATTGGCTTTGATCACATTATGCCCGGCAGCTTTGTACACTTCGGCCAGCGACCAGCCCAGCAGATTGTTACGGATATGTCCAAGATGCAGTGGTTTGTTGGTATTGGGAGAGCTGTATTCAACGACAATGGTTTTGGGCGCAATGCCGGACGGACGGCTGTATTCAGCCACCGGAGCGGCCTCCGCAATTTGAGAAAGCCAAAATGAAGGTTTGAATGAAATATTTAGAAAACCCTTGACCACATTGAACTGGTCGATTTCGGAAAATCTTTCTGAAAGCGCTTTTCCAATTGCATCAGCCGTGTCTTCCGGTTTCAGACGGGCCATCTTGACAAAGGGAAAAACCACTATGGTGACATCGCCTGCAAAATGCGGCGGCGTTTTCTCCATTTGAATGGATTCGGGCGCCACCTGCTGATTCCAGAGTCCGAATGCAATATCCGATGTGGCCTGCGCCAGAAGCTGAGTGAACATCTTTTTTTTGTTTGCAAAAGTAGTAATAATTGACGGAACGTGGCAGCTGTAAGCTATGTGCTCTCCCCGACATTTTAGCGCCAGCCTGAATGGAGTAACAACCAGACATTGCTGACCTGGAATCGTCGGAAAGAGCCTTAAGCACCCAACAGCTTGTCCGCCCACCGGCGGAATTCCGGGACCGCGCCTCTACTCAAAGCATGTATGGCGGACGCCAAAATGTTGGGTGCATTGGGCGTTGAATTTCCCGACATTTTAGCGTCAGCGGGAAAAGGTTGACCATGCAGCCTGCTGACCTGGAATCGTCGGAAAGAGTCTTAAGATCCAACGATTCCGGGACCGCGCCTCTACTCAAAGCATGTCTGTCGGGGAGATTATCCTGCCGCGGCAGGATCAAAATGTTGGGTACCCTACGCCCACACGCTTATAGCGTTTCTTAACAATTGTCAAAAAAATTATTCTATCTAATAATTTGATAGTTCTGTTTAAAAATGTAATTTTGCAACAAATTCAAAACAAAACGTTGAACGATGAAAAGAAATGTTATTATCATTGGAGCAGCTGGACGTGATTTCCACAACTTCAACACTTATTTCAGAACAAATGCTGATTACAATGTTGTAGCCTTCACTGCTGCACAGATTCCTGACATTGATGGTCGTAAATACCCTTCACAATTAGCCGGAGAATTATATCCGCAGGGTATTCCTATTTATGCTGAACAGGACCTTCCTAAACTTATAAAAGAACTGAATGTAACTGATTGCGTTTTCGCATACAGTGATGTTCCTTACGCTCGCGTTATGAACGTAAGTGCTCTTGTTAACGCTTGCGGTGCAAACTTCATGCTTCTTGGACCTGGCGAAACCCAGGTTAAATCAACCAAACCGGTGATCGCCGTTGGCGCTACCCGCACAGGTTGCGGAAAAAGCCAGACTTCACGCCGCATTATTGAAATTCTGACCAAAAAAGGTCTCAAGGTTGTGGCTGTACGTCACCCGATGCCTTACGGCGACCTCGTTGCACAGAAAGTTCAGCGCTTCGCTACTGTCGAAGATCTGAAAAAACACAAATGCACCATTGAAGAAATGGAAGAATACGAACCACACGTAGTGACCAAAAGAAACGTCATTTATGCTGGTGTTGATTATGAAGCAATCCTCCGCGAAGCTGAAAAAGATCCAGATGGATGCGACATTATTCTTTGGGATGGTGGAAACAACGACTTCCCATTCTACAAACCAGATCTCCTCGTAGGTGTTGCTGACCCCCTCCGTCCGGGTGCAGAAGTTAGCTACTATCCTGGTGAAGTAGTTGCCCGCATGTCAGACGTTATTGTTATCAATAAAATCGACAGCGCTTCTCTCGAAAACATCAATACTGTACGTGCTAACCTTCTCCGCATTAACCCTAATGCAAAGATTATTGACGGTGCTTCATATCTGACCGTTGACAAACCTGAGCTTATTAAAGGTAAACGCGTATTGGTTGTCGAAGACGGCCCAACACTCACCCACGGTGAAATGAAAATTGGTGCCGGTACTGTTGCAGCCATGAAATTTGGTGCAGCCGAACTGGTTGACCCACGTCAATATGCCGTTGGTAAATTAGCCGAAACTTTCAGAATCTATCCTAACATTGGAACATTACTTCCTGCTATGGGCTATGGTGACCAGCAGATCATGGACCTCGAGAAAACAATCGAGAACACTCCTTGCGACGCAGTTGTAATTGCTACCCCGATCGATCTGAACCGCATCGTCAAAATCAGCAAGCCCACTGTTAAAGTTGGCTACGAACTTCAGGAAATCGGCAAACCCGATCTCGAAGAAGTACTTGACGAGTTCATTGCCAAACACAATTTGAAGAAATAATTGTTTTAAAAGCGACTTTTTTAAGTCGCTTTTTTTTTGACTTTACAAACCAAAATAAACAGTAAATATAAATCCATGAAGCGAAAAAGTCTGGTATCCATCAATGACTACTCGAAGGACGAGATTCTTGAAATCCTTGAGCTGGCCAAAAAATTCGAAGAAAACCCCAACCGCAGAATTCTTGACGGTGTGGTGGTCGGCGTTCTGTTTTTCGAACCATCGACCCGCACCCGTTTGAGTTTCGAAGCAGCCATCAACCGCATGGGCGGCCGTGTCGTCGGATTTTCCGATTCCTCGAGCACCAGTACGCAGAAAGGCGAATCGCTGAAAGACACCATTCAGACCGTGAATCAGTATGCCGATCTGATTGTGATGCGTCATCCTGTCGAAGGCAGTGCACGCTACGCCAGCGAAGTGGCCACCTGCCCCATCATCAATGCCGGCGATGGTGCCAACCAGCACCCGACCCAATGCCTGCTTGACCTCTACACCATTCTCCAGACCCAGAACACCCTCGACAATCTGAATATGACCTTCGTTGGTGATTTGAAATATGGACGTACCGTTCATAGTCTGAGTATTGCCATGACCATGTTCAACACCACATTCCACCTCGTTTCTCCTTTTGAGCTAAAATTGCCCAGTGCCGTTAAACTCCACATCAAGGATAAAAAACTGCCCTATCATCAATACACCGATCTCACCCAGGCCATCCCATTGAGCGACATTATTTACATGACCCGCATACAGGCCGAACGCTTCTCGGATCCGATGGAATACGAAAAAGTGAAAAACAGCTACGTGCTCAACCGCGAGCTGTTGACCAACGCCAAGCCCGGAATGAAAGTGCTGCACCCGCTACCAAGAGTAAACGAAATTGCCCTCGATGTGGATGACAGCCCACAGGCATATTATTTCAAACAGGCACAAAACGGAATGTTTGTGCGCGAAGCACTGATTGCACACATGTTAGGACTTAAAGTATAAGGAGAAACCATCATGACAAAAAACGATAATCATTCATTACAGGTAAAAGCCCTTGAAAACGGAACCGTCATTGATCATATCCCGCAGGGCGTTGTGCAGCGAGTGCTGAGCATTCTCGGACTCGAAGACTTCACTGAACAGATTTACATGGGAGCCAATCTCGAAAGCCAGAAAATGGGTCGCAAAGGCATCATCAAAGTTTCCAATCATTTTTTCAAACAAGAAGAAATAGATAAGATCGGACTCATTGCACCCACCGCCACGGTAATCGAAATCCGCGACTACGAAGTGAAAAGCAAAACCAAAGTGCATATTCCGGACGAAGTGCATAAGATGGTGAAATGTTTCAATCCTAAATGCATCACCAACAAAGAAGCGGTTCCTACGCGCTTTTACGTGATTGACAAGGAAGATCTGAAACTCCGCTGCCACTATTGCGAAAAGATCACCGGGAAAAAGAATATGGAGTATAAATAACCTTTCAAAACGTCCAATTAAAAAAGCTTTGCTTCATTTCGGGGCGAAGCTTTTTTTATTTATTCATCAATCGATGACCCAGCGTCGACTGAAAAGCGGTTAAACGCCTCATTAAATTCACTGATGAAACTTTTTGAAACCGTTACAGGTTCTTCGATTGGAGGCACCGACAATTTGTATCCATGCGAATTTCCCTTCACCTTTTTCACGCGTGTCAGATTCACTATATTGGATTTATGACAACGGATAAATTCCCTGTAATCCTGCAGCTGGCTCTCAGCCTGCTTTAACGTCATAAGCAACAACGTTGTTTTCAGTGAACCATTTGCGATGAAATAAAACTTGGTGTAGTTGCTCTGCCCTTCCACGAGCAACAAATCCGTTGAGTCACTTTCAAACACATCTTTCGATTTATCTGAAACGATGCGGATTTTTTTCGCACTTGGTTTTTCTAGTTGTGCGCTTTCGCGAATTCTTGTATTCATAAGTCCGGCCTCATGAATATGTTTGCGCAACATCACCTTTTCAATATAAATAACCATAAAAAACAAAGGAACCACAATAAGCCCGGTGAAAGTGAAAACGGCATTCAGTATGGCAAACAAGCTAAATTCAATTAATCCGAATGATAGCAAATACACAACTACTGAAATATTAATTATCAACAACCCTGAAAAAGCAACGGTTGAAAATGATCGGTTGTTTTTCGGTGCATTGGACCATTTGGCCGGGAAAGAAGCCATGCCAAAAGTAGCAATTATTGATGGGATGGCCGACAATAAGGCAAGATGCAAATAAGGTGAAAATCCGGGAAGCGCAAATAAATCAGGGCTGTTGAAGAAAGCAAGCAAAAGAAAAAAATACAATTCAAACGCTAGAAAGAATACTGGCAGCGGCATCAGATCGCTCATGTAATCACGAAAGAGAAACAACCTGAACTGCAGTTTTTTCAAATTTCCTATTGTCACAATCAACAACACAAGAAGCGCAATGACAAAAAAGAAAATCATATTCCGCTGACCGTTTCTTATTCTTTCGTTGAGTCTCTCTTGTGTATTCAGATTCTCAATGCGAATATTCATCCGATCAGTAAAAACCTTCAGTGTCATTTCTGCTATTCGCTGCTCACTGGCCATGCCATAAACATTTTTATATGTATCAAGATATTTCTGCATATAAAAGAGCGCCCTGTCGGCATCGTGTCCAGTATTCGCATTCACGAGCAACGAATAAAACACACCTTCGTGAAATAAATATTTTGTTTTTGAAATACTATCAAGCGCATCTTCAGCAATTGTAATCGCTACATTAATATCAAAAAAACCGGTAGCAAAAGCTTTGTAATAAACCATTTCGAAATATCCGCCGGTGTTTTTATTGCGGGTGTTATATTCAACGCCCTTTTCACTCCATTGAATGGCGGCTTGGTAATCACCTGTGCCAATGCAATTCTCGGCCAAAAACCCCAGGATTTTCGACGCGTTAAGAACATCATTGTTATTCTTAAATATTTTCCATGCGTTTTCATAGTAGATAATTGCAGAATCTGGTTGCTCGAAAGAAGAAAGTAGCGCAGCCCTGGCCGTAAAATAATGAGCTTTTACAGCGCTGAGTTCTACCGATGCAGCCAATAGCTGAAGACTTTCCACACCCTTTTTTGCAGCAACGGTATCACCCATGGCGAGTTCAGATTCAACAAGAAGTTGTAAAACCCCTGCAACACGCTGAAAATTCAAAGCCCTCATGAAATACCTAAGGGACTCAAAATAGAAAGCTTCGGATCTTTTTTCCATGAACCGGAAATAATAAATTTCTCCGATCGTTTCCAGACATTCGCCCATAAGCAAGTCTGAAACAGCATCCTGTTGCAGATGAATGGTTATTATTTCCCGCGCATAAAACAATTTAAAAAGGGCTTCATCAAAATTCCCCTGCAGTTTATACGCTCGTGCAACTGAAATCAAATCCGTTGCTGCCTGAAAATAATCTTCGGATTGAACACTTGATGCTATTGAATTATTGAGTCTTTCAACGTCTGCACCTGGCGATGAATAGGATAGTGTTTCAGCTTTTCCATCTGGATTCTGAGCATAAAGACAATTTGAAGTCAGAAATAGCAGTAAAAATAATATCCGGATTTTCAGCATTTTCATTTGCTCATATTTGGCGCAATAAAAATAAATCATTTTTTCCAGCTTTACAACAAAAGACAAAACCCCTGCATTAGCAACAGAGGTTTTACCGTCAGGAATCAATATGTGTTTTCAGAAGAGAAGCTATTCAATTATTATTTTTTGATTTCCCGATTCATTTTCCGATTCAACCTTAATCAGATACATTCCTGACATGAGATTTTCGGCCGGTACTTTTAATTCAACAGTTTCATCGGCTCCGGCAATATACAATTCTGAATACACTCTTTTTCCTGCCATATCAAACAGACTGACCACATACTGCTTGCCATTCATTCCATCAAAGCGTACAAAAACCTGGCTGTTGCTGTAACTTCCAGCAACGGCAAATGGAACACTGTTGTTCTCGCACTGAGCTGTCATCACCTGCGAATAATTAGTTTTCCCATCAATATCGACCTGCCGGATCCGATAGTAATTGATGTGTGTAGTCACATTGTCGTCTTTTACGGAATAATTCAAGACTGAATTGGAATTGCCGGCGCAGTGAATGGTCCGAATGTCAATGAAAGACTGTCCGTCAACCGATTTTTCAACTACAAAGTAATCACAGTTAATCTGCGATGCCGTACTCCAGTTTACCCGGACAAACTCCCCGTTGCATACGGCGTCCATCGAAAGATACGCTACCGGCAATGCACTGTTGATAAAAACAATGGCTTCATCGGTACCGTTGGAAGGGCATAAAGGATTCCCACCCGTTACTGAAACGGTATAAGTAGTCTGCACAGTTGGACAAACCGAAATAGTTTGTTGGGTGGTTTCGGCCGGCGACAGGCTGGGATCGGCCGGGTTGGCAGACCACGCATAACTGGTACCGCCCGATGCCGACAAAGTGGCGCAATCAGGAGGCGTTATGCTTTGATCAATTCCGGCATCGGGGATCATGACGCCGGATCCTGAACCGGCTCCGATCACATAGTCACAGATATCTCCCGAATAACCATCAATCATGAGATAATATTTCTGCCCAGGAGTCAATCCCGTGCCTGTAACTGTTCCATCAACCATAACGCCTGGATTCCAGCAATTCGAAAACGATGTATAAGTATTGCAATCTGAAGAGCCGTAAATTTCCATCTGAATTCCCCAGTTGTTGAGGCAATTCATTACCCAGATATTAAGAGTGACGGTAGATTCTTCAGCAACAAAGGACAACCACGAGTTGTTTTCAATGGTGCCACAGAAAAGCGAACCAAGGTTTCCCGGTGCATCAACTGTGTAGTCACCACTTGTATTTCCGCAATAGCCATTCAGATTACAGATGGGTGTTGCTGTCAGACATAAATCACCGGCCGCAGGATTGGTGGCACAACTTGGGATGGCCGGAGGATTGGTCGCGCATATGCCGAATGTGCCATTATTATCATTACCAGCTTCCCAGCAGCGAACCCAGATGGTTGATCCAGGTGTCTGATTGTGAAGAACGATTTTTGGCATCAGACCGTTTTCGCTGTCATCGACATCGCAGTCAAGCAAGGTCAGGCTGTTGCAGTCCGGACCTGTATACACCGCCATTGATCCATCAAGTACTGTTCCGGGCTCTGTATCAAAAGCTACCGAACCTGAAGCAGGTACAATGGCTTTAAACCAGACATCGCCGCCGGAGAAAGTCCCGCAAACCGGTGCTGGGACAGAGGTTGTAGTACCAGCACAAGCATTGGTAACCGGCGAAAAAGAACAGGAAGATCCGACGGATAACATGGTTGCTCCACAAGGATCATCATTGGCAAGTCCGGCTGCAATGCCACTGATGTTAAGCGTATATGGATAGCAGGCACCTGTTGATGAATTGTCGAGAATCAGATAATAGGTATGCCCCGCTATAACTCCGACACACATGTTTTTATCACCCGAAGAACTTTGCTGATAGCCTACGCAGGTTCCGCTGAACGGACAACCGTCGAAGAGCATCATTCCGGTGTAAGTCCCGGTTGAGGCAAGGTTAAACGTAACAGAACCACTTGAGGCAGCCGTAAAACTATAAACAACTTCTTCGCCGGCATAGTAACTCGTGCTGCCGCAAAGGCTCGCAATTTCTGATCCAGCAACATCGTTTACAGCACCACAGGTAGTCGAAGTCTGTGAATATGGCAATGAAATGCCGGAGATAACTCCTGTCCCTAAGCCTGCGGGACATTTCTGAGCTTCAAGTGCGCAGATAGAAAATGCGCCGGTGAGGTTGCCATCAAGATCCCAAATGCGGATCCAGACCGAAGAACCCGGGGTGAGCCCGGAGCGGCTGATTTTAGGCATGTATCCATTATCGCTGTCATCGTCGTCGCATTCGAGAAAAGTAAGATTTGAGCAATCGGGACCAGTGTACAGCGCCATGGCTGCGTCGGTCAGATCGCCCGTCTGCGTATCAATAGTTATTGCGCCATCAGCCGGAACTACAACCCGAAACCAGACATCCGCACCTGCATAATTGCCGCATGTCGGAGCTGGTACACTCAGTGAGTTTCCCGCGCAAAGATTTGTTTGTACACTATAAGTACAGGTTGTTGCCGATGCAAGTAATGTGGCCCCACACGGATCATCATTGGCCAAAGCCGCAGCCGGTGCAGAAATACTTAATGAATATGTTACTGCTGTAGCTGTTGAATTATCTAGCAACAAATAATAAACGTGACCAGCTGTAACTGCAACACACATTGATTTATTTCCGGTTGCGCTTTGTGAATACGAAACACAAGAACCGCCCATTCCAACAATCGGGCAGCCATCGTAAAGAACCAACGCCGTGTTGGTTCCGGCCGAAGTCAGCGTAATGGTAACATTTCCGGATGTGGCCGGAGTGAATTTATAAACGACATCGAGGCCGGCATAATAGGACGAAGAGCCGCAAACCGATGCAGTGGTTGAAGTGAGATTGTTTGCCATTCCGCTTGTAGTCTGACTTGCAACCGAATAAGGCAAAGCAGCCACGGTTACATAACCTGTTCCAATGCCGGATGTGCAGAGATCTTTAATTTGTCGTCGTCCCGCTGGAGCTGTCACTGCAGGCGTGCAAGCAATGCCACCGATTGTAATGCTGGTGCATTCGGCATCAACATAATTATTAACGACTGCAGTGGGTGTAACATCATAGGTCAACCAGAAATAATTGGTACCATTAACTAAAGTAAACGGCATATTGGCCCCTGCGTTTATAGTGAAAGTTCCGGCAGGAGATGCTTCTGTGTTGCCCACCATTACGCTGGTTGCGAAAACAGAAGAATTTCCGGTGCTCCACAATCGCGCATTGCAGATATCGGCCGCTGAAGTTGTTCCGGTAATATTGAAGGTAAATGATGAAGCACTCAGAGGACTGCTTGATCCGGTCGTGACTATCTGAACACCGATGATTTGCTGGTAAAGCGCACCAACACCAATGTCTGAAGTTACCGTCTGCGTGGTGGTACACGATGAATATGCCATGGGAACGGGACCGGTAATATTGATGGTGTAATCTTCCGTTTCGCCATAAGCGGCCGTTTGGCAAGGACCCGGATCGTCATATTCATAAGTCATAATGCGCATTCGTGTGTTGCCCAGTGCCGCCGATGAAGGGACATTGACCGTGATGGTGTTCGTTGTCGGAGCCGTAATATTATCGGCCAACTGATATTGTTCACCGGCATCGGTAAAATCGCCGTCCTGGTTCCAGTCGAACCAGGCAAAAACATCCTGCGTATAGGACGAAACAAATGTTACGGATAGAGAATAACTGTTTCCCTGATTCACAGTAGTGCTCAAACCTGTATAATTTCCATAGCTGGTAGCGCCTGCCTGCCCGGTTGTATTATTGATGGTGTTGAACGTTACATTCGAAATCCATTCATCGGTCATGTTCGTAAAAGTCGAGGTGCAATAACATGAAGCTACCGGATTCAAAGTTACCTGAACGCTGGTCGAAGGGCTGCTCTGACTGTTGTCGGAACAGGTAGTAATTCTTCTGAAATAGGTAGTTGCCGACAAAGTAGTTGAATAGGACATTCCGGTTGCACCTGGTATGTCAGTCCAATTTGTATTATCAGTTGATGACTGCCATTGATACACAAGACCGCAACCCACCGACGCACCGGTAACGGAAAGCAATGTGGAGATATTGGGACAAACATTTGAAAGAGAGGCTGCAACTGTTCCCCCAGTCGGAGTACCGGAGCAACCTACAGTTGATGGCCCTATGGTCATTTGAATGTTGGGGCGCGCACTACCGACAGTTCCGCTACCGGCCGGGGCACTGGCATCAGAGGTCAGCGTCATGTGCATATTGGTACTGGTGGTGTATCTGAATTTCGGGTAACAGGCAGTTCCCACATTTGATTCACACAGGACCAACAAATTGTCAATGCAATAATTAAAATCTGTTATATCTATGGTTTTCCAACCGGTCGATCCGAAATTGGCTGTTCCGTCATACACCAGTGTGGCACCGGAAATCATGGTTGCCCAGGTACTGGATGTTATTGAAGTTGCCGTGGTGGTTTTCAGATATATTTTTATCGGTACACTTCCTGTCCATGAGGTACTTACATACCATGCAAGTGACTGAATACTGCCATAACTTCCTATTTCAGCAGCCGTATATAAAGATGCGCTGCGTACATATTTCCAGTTGGCAGTGAATGGATATTGCCCTTCACTTGTACCTGTTCCAATGGTAACCTGCGAAAAAGCGGTATTGCCGGACAGCAGCAATATAGCGACAATAAAAATGAATTTTGCTTTCATGTTACTTACCCTCCTTTAGTTTCAGTAATTCATCCGATTCGCGAACCAGCGGCTCAATGATCAGGAATTTTTCAAACGAATACAACCTTATCCATTCCTGAACCGCATCGTTGTATAGTTCCCGATCCAGATTTTCATCGCCCGAGTTTTCCATTCGGGGAAAAGATTCGAAGAGAATACTGAAATCATCATTCGCAAAATCGGTCGGATTGTACGAGTCAGATAATTCAACCATGCGCTGTTCATTTTTTTCCATCCAGAATTCTCTGGACTTTTTAAACCGCACCGTATCGGATGCAGCATTGCCAGATGATAAAAAACGAGGAAAATAATTCTTGTTGTTCAGTAACCATTGCTCCAGCTGTTTATCATAATCTCCGTCTCCGGGCAATGGGAACAAATGAGCAGATAAATAATCTACATAGGCAGAGTCGGTGAAAGTCTTGTTCGCAACCTGAGCAATTGGAAAATCGGGATCAAACATACTTTCAGAGACATAGACATATTCACCCTTATAGGTGACCCATTCACTATGTGTCTGGGCAAATGATTGTTTCAGCAATAATGCAGACAAAATCAGCATGCTGGTTACAATTAATCTTTTCATTGGCTGTCGGTTTAATATTTTCGTCCATGCAATTGCCGAAGGGCTCTGACACAGAACATAAACAAAGGTATTTTCTCAAATAAGTACAGCCAAAAGAACTACACCCGCCATCAGCAGACTACGCAAAAATTCAGCATCATGGATAAACCAACACATACTCTTGGCAAACCGACAGGCTGAGAAATTTCAGATTCTTTGTGAAAAATATTTCGATAATGAAAAATAATTTTGAAATCAGGTTTACATTGTGGTGCTGAACACAAAACTCAAATTGCTTGTTTTCAAATTACTGCTGATATTTTTCGGGGAAATTTGAACAATCTCAGGTTAGCATAATATGATTTTATGATTACTTGTTTTTTTATTTAACCACTTCTGGCTTCTTCGAAATTGCCTGATGGATAAAAATGTCTGACGATGCGATAATTATTGGCAATCGGCATGTCTCAGCAGATTTGAACTACTGATGCTTATACCGGAATATCCGAACTTTTTTTGTAAAAAAATCCCATTGACTTTCATCAATGGGATTCAGGCCTATCTGCCGTATAATTAAGGGGGGTATAAAGTGAACAGACAAGCACAGATTTGCGGTAATTTTCAAGCTGTTATCTGAATTCGCAAATCCGAGGCAAAAATACTACGCTTTGAGTATCGATTCCAAATAGATTACACCAATGACCAGTTTCAATTATGAATAAACAGAATTTCCAACATAATTTGAAAATTACATTCAAAAAAATCAGCAAGTACATCCCATATGCCGAATTCAAAAACATCCTATGCCGGAATAACCCCATCGGCTTTTCTATAAAAGTAGTGTTCCTAGATTTTACTACAGCTTAACCCGTGGATCGAGCGCGCGGTAGCACAAGTCGAGCAAAATGTTGATGATGACAAACATGACTGCAATAATGAGCAGACAGCCCATTAATACGGGCAGATCGTATTTTTCGAGGCTTTGTACCACCAGATAACCAACCCCTTTCCAGTCGAAGACATATTCAACAAACACAGCGCCAGCAAGCAATGAAGCAAACCAGCCACTGGCCGATGTCACAACGGGGTTGAGCGAATTTTTCAGAACGTGTCGCAGAAAAACTTTATTTGCTGAAAGCCCCTTAGCTTTAGCAGTGCGCACATATTCACTCTGCTGAACTTCGAGAATGGAGTTGCGCGAAAGGCTGATAAATACTGCCAGTGGGCGAATCGACAATGTGAAAGCAGGCAGAATTAAATTTTTCAAGGACATATATTCACCCCGACCTAGGTCATCGGCTTCGTATAAACTGCCGAACATATTCAGTCCTGTGATATCGCCCAGCACCCACGCAAAGAGCCATGCAATGAGCACCGAGGCAAAAAACGACGGCACCGACATTCCAAGTACCGATGTCACCATCAGAAATTTGTCCATGAATTTTCCTTTATATCTAGCCGAAACTGCACCAAGAAATACACCGGCCACAAAAGCAAGAATGATGGAAACAAAGGCCAGCAGCGCCGTTGCGGGGAATGCAGATTTGAGCATGGAACTCACCGTCATTTGCGTTTGATATGAACGCCGCAGCCAGGGCGCTTTCAGGAAGATTCCCGATTCGCCTGCAAACGGAATCAGCTTTACCATTTTGCCTTGTTCTTCCTTGCGTAGGAACGCACTTTCCCCGGAATCAGAAAAATATCCAATGGGAGAAAGGTCGTTCAGATACATGCAATACTGCACCATGAGCGGCTTGTCGAGGCCCAACTCTTTACGGATCGCCTGTTCTGATGAAATGTCGCTGCGCTGTCCCAGCATCATGCGCGCCGGATCGGAAGGCAACGCATGAAAAATAAAAAACAGCAAAGTAACGACTCCCCACAGAATGAGAATACCATTTCCAATGCGGGAGAGCAGAAATCGCAGCACAGTTACTTCTTAAGAAATTTTTGTTCAAGCCCTTTCAGATCAATGTCCTTCAAGGCCGGCAGATCGCGCCAGGCCCAACGATCGAGAATTGACCCGTCTTTCATCAAAACAAATCCAGGGTTGTTCCGGATAAACATTTTCAAAGAAATATCATCTGAGAAATAAACATCAACCGGAATCTGTCTCTCGTGCCGGACTTTCTCGGCAACTTCGGCTGTAGAACCGGTGAGCAAAGCAATGGCAATACTGTCTTTTGCGCATTCTGCAGCCAGAATATTAAGTTTCTCAATCGCTCTGTCAGACATGTTTTCAATATCGTAAGCTACAACAAGAAACTGAAACTCAGGATTTAGAATTACATTTTTTGTGACATCAATACCTTCCGCGTCAAAAGCCACAATCAGGTTGGCCGGCTTCGGACCCGGCTCTATGCGCTGATTTACAAATTCATTATTGGCTGCCCAGGTTGAATCGTCCCACGGAAAATCATCGGCCGGGTACTCTTTGATTTCGCCTGATGTTTTATCTTTATAGGAAACAAAGTATTTGTCCTTCATGGTTGAATCAGGCTTCATTGAGAGACCTGGCTTGTATGGGAGAAAATCAATTACAGGAAGGTGGCGCATTCCATAAAAAGAGGTGACGACAATTCCGGCTGCAAAGATGAAAGCCGGCACCCACTCGAGCTTGCAGCTCATGTAATGACCGAATTTTTTTCGATACAAAAAAACAGGAAGCAATAAAATAAGTATGGCAATGTTTTTATAAAATGTTTCCCAATTGGTCAAAATTAGGGCATCGCCGAAGCAGCCGCAGTCAGAGACAGCATTTGAGAGGGCAAGCCAGAGTGTAAGTGGTGTGAAAACAGCCATGAATGCAACAGCTGACCAGATGCTGAGTTTGGGCTTAATGGCAAAAAGAAAAGCTGCACCAATCAAAAACTCAGCGGCACTCAATAATATAGCAAACGTAAGAGCAAGCGGAATCAGCCACTCCATGCCGAACGCAATAAAATAATCCTCAAACTTGAATTGAGATCCCCATGGATCAACCGCTTTGACGAAGCCGGAATAAATGAACACTATTCCGAGCAGAAACCGGGAGATGTATGCAGTGATTTTCATAGTTAAAGAGTTTTACGAAACAAATATATCTATTTTTATTAAATCAGCTGTCAGCAATCAGCAATCAGCAGAATGTACCGACCAAGTCGTCGGTGCGCTGAGACTCCCTTTGGCGTAGTCTGTTCAACAAATTCAGTTGGTATTGGTCTCCAGACTAATACCAGCAAATTATACTATAATGACTACGCCAAACGAAGCTAATAATTGTGCTTCTTCAACGCTCACGATAGCAATCGTGACAGGTCGCTTCACGTGAAACGTGACAAAGTCGCGACGCAGAGAGGTTGAAGAAAACCTTCAACGTTGCAGCACTATTTCGAATTATACCTGACATAATAAATATCGACGCAATTCCCGCCGCCAACGCCAGGGTGGGCCTGCGAAGTGGAAATGAGCAGATAATTATTTTTTCGCAATGCAAGTCCGACCGGATATGAATCGCCCTGGACTTCGCACACCTTCACCATATCCTTTGCGCGAATTACCACGACGGCACTTGCATTATTGCAGGCAGCAAAAATATATTTCTCATCGTCGCTCACTTCAATAGTGCGCGCACCAGCTCCGGCAAAGCATTCCTGCCAGTCGGTGTAATTTTTTCCTTTGTTATCTGCGTTAACAGCAAATGCTATAAAATCAGTAATCGAAGTTTTCTGCACATAACCGCTCTTGTTGCTGCTCAGATACAAATAACTTTTTGTAACAACAAGGTGTCGTACATTAGTGCGCATGCCAAACACCGTGCTTTTAAAACTGAAATCCTTCATGTCGAAAACCGAAATTCCACCTCCACCCATGCGACCGACAAGCAGATATTTACTGTCCGAAGTAAATGCAGTTCCACGCAGACACAGCCCGCAATGCGTGTCGCGATCGATGCCCCCATGATTCTGCGATGCAGAAAACTTTTGCTGATAATCAACGACCAGATGTTTTACATATTTGAATTTACTTGCATCGCCCGATGAAACATCAATAATTCCGACGGTATTGTCACCCCAATGCGTTACAGCAACATACTTCCCATCGGGTGAGGCGGCAATCATTTTCGGCAGCGGACCTGTGGGCATCACGCGAACGATTTCATCCTTGTCAGTATCGATAATAGCTACAGCAGAGGGTTCCATGGCATTCGGGTCGTAGCTGCGACGATAATATGTCACCCACAAATATTTTTTATTATTCGAAAGACAGCATTCGACCGGCTTTCCCTTAAAGGTGTTTGGCTCATCGCGCTTTGTAAGAAAATCATATCCAAGAACCGTTGTTTCCTTAAACAGATTTGCATTTGATTTATTGAAATCATGATGAATGCTTTTTGTTTTTGTAAAAGTCTTCATATCGAACACCACAGTCATAAAACCTTCGAGACTGTTGATGTAAAACTTGTTTTTCTCTTCGAGAAATATGGCGGACTTTGGCGAAATAATATCCTTTTCGTAGCGTTCCATATTGTCTGTCACCTTCGGAGAGTGGCTATGAATGCGCGATATAAGCGTGAGTTTGATTTCGGCATCGCCCGGTTTCGAAGTAGTTCCGATGGGCGGATGAATTACCTGCGCAAATGAAACAGATGAAATAAAGGAAATCAATAACAGAAGGAGTGCTCTCATCGGTGAATTTTTTGGCAAAAGTAAGAATTCCTGTCACACGGACATTTTACGACTTATTTTTCGAGGATGTCTCAAAATAGCGGGTTGTTACCACATTCCACCGTTCCGGCCACAATTAACCCTCGAAGAGTTACGAACTCTTCGAGGGTTTTCTAAACAGGCCGGAACATGGAACCGTCGTAACAATAGCAAAAACAACGGTTCCATGTCCTTCAGCTCCTACGTCGCATCGGACGGTGGAATGTTGTTTTTGCTCCCAGTTTCTTCCTGTCACGGATAACATATCCGCGCCAGGAAAAGCCAGCACTCAACAGCTTGTCCGCCTGCCGGCGGAATTCCGGGTCTGCACCAATACACAGAGCAGGACAAGCAGACGCCAGAATGTTGGGTCTCCCGACATTCTATCGTCCGCTGCTGCGGACATGGAATCGTCGGGAAAATATGCACTATACTTTCTGAAAACTTGTTATCACGAGCCATTTTCAGCGCGTTTAACAAAATTAAATTTGGCCGGTTCCGGAAAAAACCCTAGCTTTGTTTTTCGCAATAATCCTGAAACCGGGTCTTAACACTTCTGCCGGTTTCTTTTTTTTCAACTAAATCCCGCACATGAAGCTATTTTTCGGATTTCTTTTTTCTTTGACATTTTTGTTTTGCATGTCTGCTTTTGCACAGGACGAACTTGCGATGCTGTCGAACCCTGACTCCATCAGTGAAATTCATCCTGACAGTACAAAAATAACACGTCCCGCTGATAGTCTTTCCTTACGTACTTTTGTACGCGACAGTCTTATAAACGAGCTCATCACTTACTCGAAAACATTTCTTGGCGTTCCGTATCGTTACGGCGGAAAATCGCGTGCAGGCTTCGATTGCAGCGGTTATGTAAGCACCATGTTTTCGCACCTCGGCGTTACACTTTCACCAAGTTCATATGGCATGGCCGGCTCTGGACGCGTAGTTCCGGACAGCACACTGCAGCCGGGCGACATTTTGTTTTTTGTAAACACACAGCGTCGCCGCGTTGGCATTGGTCATGTTGGAATGGTTGTAGAAGTCAAAGACGGACAGGTTGTGTTTTTACACTCAGCCTGCAACGGCGGAGTTCGTTACGATTATCTCAGCAGCGCTTATTACAAGTCGCATTACTACAGGGCTGAGCGCATTCCATTGTTCGACGTTGAATAGTTTTATCAGCGCACATGGAACTCATTAAAAAATATTTTCCCGGTCTTACAGATTTGCAGATTTCTCAATTCGAGCAGCTGGAGCCGCTTTACAACGATTGGAACAGCAAAATCAATGTAATCTCACGCAAAGACATGGAGCTTTTTTATCTGCATCATGTGCTGCATTCGCTGGCCATTGCGAAGGTTTTTCCGTTCACTCCGGGAATGCGCATTCTCGATGTCGGCACTGGTGGCGGTTTTCCGGGAATTCCACTGGCAATTTTTTATCCGGAAGTACAATTCACGCTTGTTGATTCCACCGGAAAAAAAATTAAGGTTGTCAACGAAGTTGTTTCAGCGCTGGATTTAAAAAATGTTGAAGCCATTCAGGTTCGCGCCGAAGAAATGAAAGGTCAGTGGGACATTGTTGTAAGCCGCGCTGTGACCGATTTACCAAAATTCATGGAGCTCGTTCGCAATCGCGTCACCCGAAAGCCCAAAGGAAATCAACCCAAGATTATTTATCTCAAGGGCGGAGATATCGATGCGGAGATGTCCGGATCACGTTACCCATATAGCGTTGCGCCAATTTCGGGTTTCTTCAGCGAGGAGTATTTTTCAACCAAGCTGGTGGTGAAGATTTTTTAAGCTAAACTCTTTTGCGTTTTATCAACACAGCTTGACCATTAATCAATAAACATTGACTTTTTTACCATTGTCTTATGTTGATAACATTTGACAGACAGGGCAACTTTTTAAGCCCTTGCATTGGTATTTTTAATAATTTGGCCGCTCAAAATAAAAACTACTACAAATGGTTGAAAGTACACAAAAAACTCTGAGAGACAATCCGGCAATCCGATGGACGGCATTGGTATTACTGGCATTCGCCATGTTTTGTTCATATATTTTTATGGACATTCTATCACCAATCAAAGACCTGATGCAATCCACCCGCGGCTGGGACTCTACCGCCTTTGGCACCATGCAGGGATCGGAAACATTTTTAAATGTCTTTATCTTCTTCCTGATTTTTGCAGGTATTATTCTTGACAGAATGGGTGTGCGTTTCACTGCCATTTTATCTGGCCTGGTAATGATTGCAGGAGCAGCTATAAACTGGTATGCCGTCACAGAGTCATTTATGGGAAGTGGCCTGGAGACCTGGTTTACAAATAATCTCAATTACATTCCCGGATTTAATGAACTGGGAATTGCTCCGTTTTACGAAGGAATGCCGGCCTCTGCAAAATTTGCCGCTGTTGGCTTCATGATTTTCGGCTGCGGTGTTGAAATGGCTGGTATTACTGTTTCCCGCGGTATTGTAAAATGGTTTAAAGGCAAAGAACTGGCAATGGCAATGGGTTCGGAAATGGCCCTGGCTCGTCTGGGCGTAGCTACCGTTATGATTTTCTCACCCGTTTTTGCGAACCTCGGTGGAAAAGTTGATGTGTCGCGTTCAGTGGCTTTTGGTGTTCTCTTACTGATGATTGCTCTGATCATGTTTATCGTTTATTTCTTTTTGGATAAGAAATTAGATGCACAAACAAAAGAATCTGAAGAAAAGGATGAGCCATTCAAAATCAAGGATATTGGAAAAATTTTATCAAGCACCGGTTTCTGGTTAGTCGCTCTGCTATGCGTTCTCTATTATTCTGCCATTTTCCCATTCCAGAAATACGCGGTTAATATGCTCCAATGCAATTTAACCTTTTCCGGAATAGAAGAAGGGTCTTTTTGGGCCTCAAATACCATCACCGTTATTCAATATGGCATTATGCTGGTGGTTGCTGCTGCTGCTTTCGCAAGCAACTTCAGCAAAGGCGCATTAAAATATACGTTGCTGATAATTTCGATAGTCAGTCTTATTATTTTCTGTTACATGGGCTACATGCGTCAATCGGCTGAAACCATTTTTGCCGTATTTCCTCTTCTGGCTGTTGGCATCACCCCTATTCTCGGAAAATATATCGATACAAAAGGGAAAGCCGCTTCTATGCTGATGATCGGCTCTCTTTTATTAATTGCCTGCCATTTGACTTTCGCCTTTATTTTACCCATGTTTGCTGGAAATGCCATTGGCGGTGTTTTGATTGCTTATCTCACAATTTTAGTTCTCGGCGCTTCATTTTCGTTGGTGCCTGCTTCATTGTGGCCCAGTGTGCCGAAATTGGTTGATCAGAAAGTGATTGGGTCTGCTTATGCACTTATTTTCTGGATCCAAAATATCGGCTTATGGCTATTCCCAATGCTGATTGGAAAAATCCTTGACAGCTCAAATCCACAGGTGGTTGCCGATCTTGATGCCGGGGTAATTACTGCTGAACAAGCTGCCGTATCCTATGACTACACCATGCCTTTGATTATGCTGGCATGTTTGGGTGTAGCTGCATTTTTCCTCGGCCTTTTACTGAAAAGGGTTGACAGGGTAAAAGGTCTTGGACTTGAGTTGCCCAATATTGTGAAGAAAGATTAAGTTGTAACAACTTCTTAAATATTTTTAAACGGCTGAATGAATTATCATTCAGCCGTTTTTCTTTTCAGATTCACTTGTTTATAAATCAATTACGAAGTCCAACTTCCAGCATTCAATAATTTTGTACTTTTACTTCAAATTCTGCATCCATGAAAATTAAAACATTATTGCTTACAGCTGTTATCCTTTCTGCATTTATTGTGTCCTGTGTTCCTGCCCGACAGATGCAGGATGAAAAAGCCAGACGTGAAAAAGCAGAGTCGGAGCTCGCAACCATGCGTGCCGATTTCGATAAAATGAGCGCAACAAGCACGGAACTCAACGAGAAGATTGCCACCATGAACAAGCAGCTCACTGCGTTGGAACGCGATACTACCATCACCGGCATCTCGCTCCGCAAAATGACCAGTCAATACGATAAAGTCAATAGCTTGTATGAAGAGCTGAACAGCAAATACGAACAACTTCTGCGTATGAATGCTTCGGAAACACAGAAAATAAGCACCGAACTGCAGCTCACTCAAGAACAGCTTTCCATCAAAGAAGCCGAACTGAAAAAACTGGAAAACGAACTTAATCTGCGTAAGCAGAACCTCGACCAGATGCAGGCCGATTTGTTGTTGAAAGAAAAAAGGATTACAGAACTGGAATCCATCATCAATAAAAAAGACAGCGTGATGAAAGAGCTGCGCAACAAGCTCACTATTGCGCTCAAAGGTTTCGAAAACAATGGTCTCACGATCATTGAAAAAGACGGAAAAATCTATGTTTCTCTTGACGAGTCACTATTGTTTGCTTCCGGCAGCTGGACAGTGAATGCCAAAGGTAAAGATGCCATCATGAAACTGTCGAATGTATTGGCTGACAATCCGGATATCTACATCATGGTAGAAGGTCATACCGACAATGTTCCTTACAAAGGCAGCGGCCAGGTCAAAGACAACTGGGATCTCAGTGTAATGCGTGCCACCAGCGTTACAAAAATAATTCTCGACAATAAAGGAGTAAATCCACAGCGCATTACTTCTGCTGGTCGTGGCGAATATTTCCCGATCGATCCTGCAAGCAACAGCGAGGCAAGACAGAAAAACCGCCGCACCGAAATTATTCTGACTCCGAATATGGATGAGTTCATGAAGATTCTGAATAATCAGTAGCGTTAAGGTCACAGGATTAATTTAAGCTGTCATCCTGAGCCCTGCCTGCTGTCACACTGAGCCCTGCGGTCCGCAGAATAAACTCCGTCGAAGTGTCAACAGCAGGATAAACTCCGACGAAGAATACAGCTATTTAGTAATTATCGTGTTTTTTGCTCATATTTCGACTCCGCTCAATATGACAAAAAAGGAAATGTAAAATATGGATTCGCGCCCGCTGGCAGAAATATTGAGACCGCTGAATGCCGACGATTATGTCGGTCAGGAAAAACTTATGGGGCCTGAAGGCATCATCAGTCGCATGCTCGACAACAATGCCATCAGCTCCATGATTCTCTGGGGACCGCCCGGGGTGGGCAAAACCACACTTGCATTGCTGATCGCAAACGTGCTGAAACGCAAATATTATCAGCTCAGCGCCATCAGCAGCGGCGTGAAGGAAGTACGCGAAGTGATTGCTGCAGCTGCAAACGAGCAAAGTCCAATATTGTTCATTGATGAAATTCATCGCTTCAGCAAATCACAGCAGGACAGTCTGCTGGCGGCCGTTGAACGTGGCACTGTCACTCTGATTGGTGCAACCACCGAGAATCCTTCGTTCGAAGTCATCAGCCCCCTGCTCTCTCGTTGTCAGGTGTATGTACTTGAATCACTGTCGAAGGAACATTTGAATATTTTGCTGGAAAAAGCAATTGAATATTACAAGAGTCAAGGCATTTCACTCACAGTAAAAGAAACAGATACGCTGTATCGCTTTTCGGGTGGTGATGCGCGAAAGCTGTACAACGCGCTGCAACTGGTTGTTGAAAATAGTTTGAAAAACAATACGGCTGAAATTTCCAACGACAAAGTTGCAAGTGTAATTCAAAACAATCTGGCGCGCTTCGATAAGTCGGGAGAAATGCACTACGACATTATTTCAGCATTCATCAAATCGGTGCGTGGCAGCGATCCGAATGCTGCATTGTATTGGATGGCGCGACTGATTGAGGGCGGCGAAGAACCCAAATTTATTGCCCGCCGTATGCTTATTTTAGCAGCGGAAGATATCGGACTTGCCAATCCCAATGCACTGTTGATGGCCAATGCCTGCTTCGATGCAGTTCATAAAATTGGGTGGCCCGAATCGAGAATTATCCTTGCCGAATGTGCTGTATATCTTGCTTCTTCGGCAAAAAGCAATGCAACGTACCTGGGAATTGATGCGGCTCTTGAGCATGTGCGAAAAACCGGAGATCTTCCGGTGCCGCTCCATTTGCGCAATGCACCAACCAAACTGATGAAAGAACTGAACTACGGAAAAGAATATCAGTACGCCCACGACTTTGAGAATAACTTCGTAAATCAGGAATTTCTTCCTGAAAAAATAAAAGGAACTAAATTTTATGCTCCCGGTAAAACCGCACGGGAAGAGGATTTGCGTAAGTTTCTACAATCGCGCTGGAAAGATAAATACGGATATTGATTTTTGAGTGCAGCAATCTCAGAATTCAGCGTTATACATCAGAAACAAAAAGCAGATATCCAAAAAAACAATTAGGTTTGCAAAATAAAGTCCGGAACACCCAATGACACTTTCAGTAATCATACCTGCCTTCAACGAAGAAAAGTACATTGCAGATACACTTTCCGAAGTGTACGCACTGAAGTTTCCTGCCGAAATTGCGAAAGCTGAAGTAATTGTTGTTGATGATTGCTCAAAAGATCACACCCCGTATATTCTGAAAGATTTGAAGACAACCTATCCCGATTTGATTGTCCACCGGAATGAAAAAAATATGGGAAAGGGCGCATCGGTAAAAAAAGGATTTGAACTGAGTCACGGCGATCTGATTTTTATTCAGGATGCCGATTCAGAGCTGTCGCCAAGCGATATCCCGCGCATGCTTGATGCTCTGATTGAACTGAAAATTGAATTTGTAAACGGATCGCGCTACCTGCCGGGAATCGTACGGCCGGTGATCAGCTACAAACGGTATTTTGCCAATCGCTTTTTTACGTTTCTGGTTTCATTTCTTTCGAACGCAAAACTCACCGACATCGCTTGTGGTCATAAGCTGATACACCGAAACCTGCTTGAGAAAATACCCATCCGATCAAAACGTTTCGGTTTCGAAGCCGAGGTAATGATAAAAGCATTGAAAATAAAAAAGAACAACATTGCGGAAGTGCCGGTCATGTATCGTCCACGCAGTGTGCGTGAAGGCAAAAAACTAAAGTCGTCCGACGGTTTCAAAATCCTTTTTACCATTCTGAGATATGAATTTTTCTGGCGCCCTTCATGAAAAGCCAAAGCTTAGCTGGTTTCCCAATGCAGTTATTATTTTTACTATTGCTGCAGCCATGGGATTCAAATTCTGGACGACAGCCTGGCAAAAGAGAGTCATCGAAAATGATGTAATTTCTTATTATGCCTATCTCCCGGCAACCTTCATTCACCACGATATTTCGTTGGATTTCATGAACGATACCAGTCAGAATTATTCTGACCGGTTCTGGCCTGTAAAGCTCGACAACGGGAATTATGTTATTAAAACAACGATGGGCATGTCCATTTTGTACAGCCCATTTTTCTTTGCAGCACACGGTTTTGAGCTGGCCTCGGGAGGTAAGGCCGATGGATATTCATCGGCATACCGCAGCGCCATTTCGTTTGCTGCCATTGTGTTTTTATTGCTCGGGCTTATCATGACGCGAAAATTGCTGCGTCAGTATTTTTCTCCGCTGATAACAGGTCTTTGTCTTTTACTGATTGTTTTTGCAACGAACCTCTTCTACTATTCCACACTGGAACCAGGCATGTCGCATGTGTACAATTTCGCGCTCATTGCACTTTTTTTGTATGTAAATGACCGATGGCTGAAAAAACCTGACTTGGGGAACACAGTGCTGATCGGGCTTATATACGGCATTATCACACTGGTGAGACCCCCGAACGGACTAATTATCCTCTTCCCTTTTCTGTGGAACATTCTGTCGTGGTCTGATTTCAAAACCCGGATTCAGCTATTCATCCGTATATGGCCAAAACTTTTAATTATTGCGCTGTGCGGTCTGGTGGTGTGGGCACCGCAGCTGCTGTACTGGAAAATGCAGAGTGGCAGTTTCTTTATCAATTCATACGATGAGAAGTTCTATTTTGGAAATTTTCATTTTGCCGAAGCTCTTTTTGGCTTCCGTAAGGGTTGGTATATCTATTCTCCAATAATGCTCCTGGCAACAACAGGAATATTTTTTATGAGAAAAGAATTGCGCAGCTTGCAATTGTCGGTTCTTGCATTTCTGCTGGTGTTCATGTATATCGCTTTTTCCTGGTGGTGCTGGTGGTATGGCGGGGGTTACGGTATCCGCGCTATGATTGATATTTTTGCACTTATGGCCATTCCTCTCGCAGCAATTATTTCCTACTTTTTCCGACAGGGAAAAGCATTGAAATGGATTTGTATTGCGGCATGTCTGGTTTTTATTGCTCATGGATATTTTCAGACATTGCAATACAGATACGGAGCCATTCATTGGGATTCGATGACCAAAAAATCCTACCTATTTTCATTCGGGCACCTGCACCCTCAGCCGGCATATTGGCTATTGCTGCAACAACCCGATTACGAAAACGCCATAAAAGGTCTGCCAGAGCGCATTCCAGAGAAGCCCACTGCAATAAATACTGATGAAGATGATTTTGTTTATACTGAAAAAAACATCCAGCCAGCTGATGGGGCCGAGTTTCATAATTTGTTTGAAATAAATATTCCGGATACCGCATTCCCCTTTTCCGGCGAGGTGCTGTTCAAAGCCTCTGCGAGCAACCGTTTCCCGAACGATCTGATGATCTGTGCTTCACTGATGTCAGGAGAAAATGTTTTGGTCAACGCATCGATGAATGTAGAGCCGATTACATCGGGCGGCAAGGAAACTTTCGTGTGGACATTCGAGCTTATTCCGCCCGATCTAAATGCAAAAGACTTAAGCATAAAAGTGTTTTTCTGGGCAAGAAAAAAGCGATCTTTTTATGTACAAAACATTGAAGTGGTATTTCATGATTTGAAGCCATACTGCGGGAAGGAGTGAGGAATAAGTGGTAAGGAATAAGTGGTAAGGAGTAAGAAGTGAGGAGTAAGAGTGGTGAGTAGTGACCTTCGGCGGGGTTTATCCCGCCATTTTACGCTTCGACGGAGTTTATCCCGCTGCCGACATTTCGACTCCGCTCAATGTGACAGCTGCGGGGCTCAGCGTGACAGTTCAATGGTGAGAAGTTAAGGCCTTATGCGTTGTGCTTCTTCAACGCACTCGATAGTAATCACGACAGAAGGCTGTCTCGAAATACCGGTTTGTTACGACATTCCACCGTTACGGCCGGTGATTTGGAATTCTTCCATGCTTTTGAGCCGGAACATGGAACCGTCGTAACAATAGCAAAAACAACGGTTCCATGTCCTTCAGCTCCTTCGTCGCATCGGACGGTGGAATGTTGTTTTTGCTCTGAAGTAAAATTTTGAGACAGCCTCGCAGAGAGGTTGAATAAGACGCTACCATGCTATATTCATTGTACGTTGTGCAATAACACAATTAACACCCAGTGCAACATCTAATTGATTATCTTTGTCTATCAGTAAAATTATCTCATGAAGTTTTCAATCCGGCAACTGGTATTGATTTTTTGCGTGGCAGGCATTGTTGCTTCCTGTGCCAAAGATCCTTCATGGGATGTGGATGTGCGCACACCGGTATTTCGCACTTCGCTTGGAGTGAATGATTTCATTGCCGACAGCATGTTGATTGAAAATCCAGATACCAGTCTCACATTTGTCCTTGATTTTGATCTTTTCAATATCACTACTGACACCTTTGTCAACATGCCGGATTCGCTCTATTACTCGCATTACATAATGCCTATCGGAGTGACTGTCCCGCCAGGTACATTGGTAATAGAAAAAACCGAAAGCAAATACTATGACCTCGGAGGTGCGTTGCTGACCGACATGCGCATCAAGAGCGGCACATTAAATATCCGTGCCTACAATTATGTGGGTGATGCTGCATATATTGAATATTCACTTGACAATTCCCTCCTGAATGGCGCTCCTGTTGTTGTTAGCGGTACAGTTCCCAGTTATCCGGTGACCGGTGAATTTCTCGAAACACAATTCGACGTAAGCGGGATGTACCTCGATCTGCGACAGTCATATATGCACTGCAACTCCCTTAAATCAACCATTAAAATCTACGCCAATCCACTCGCAACTTCCAACGTGGTGGTAAATTTCAACGACAGTATTGACATTCTTGTTGAGTTCAAAGACATTGTGATTGATTATGCCAGAGGGTATTTCGGACAGCATGTTGTGAGCTCAACTTCCACTGAAAATTTCCCATTCATGGAGGACCTTGGTATTGACTATCTCGACATGAGCAACATTGCCATGACACTCACAATGGAAAATTATCTCGGTGCCGATGCTACATTCACAATCAATGAACTCAGCGGTCACGGACTCACCGACATTGCTCTCACATCAGATTGGATCGGGGAACCCATCAACCTGACGCGTGCCACGGAAAATCCGATATATTCCGGGAACGTGACCCCATCTACCTTTTCAATGAACTTTAATACATCCAATGTTGAAGCTTTTTTCGAAAATCTTCCGGAGGAAATCACTTATAGTTTGAGCGGAACCATGAATCCGCTTGGGAATGTGTCGACCGGAAATGATTTCGTTTATTACGGGCAGGGACTCCGCGGCAGAATACACGCCGAAATACCGATGAATATTGCCATTCAGGGACTAACGCTTTCCGACACCATCGATTATGAACTGAATAAATCCGAAAGTTTTATCACGCAATCCGAATTGTTTCTCGACATAAGCAACGGTTTCCCATTATCAGCGTCGTTTAAAATTTTTCTTGCAGATGCAGCCGGCAACACAGTTGACAGCATAGTACCCGACACGGAGATTCCTTCGGGAATTGTTGATGCAGGCGGGAAAGTTATATCGCCTTCGGTTCTTAAAATGAAAATTATTCTGGATGAAAGTCAGACTTCACATCTGTATGAATGCAAAACAGCCGTGATTTATGCACAGCTTAATACAGGCGGCACTGCTGGCCAGAAAGTAAAATTTTATCCATGGTACAAATTCGATGTAATTGTTACCGGATTGTTTAATTTGTATCTTGAATGAAAAGTGCATTGCTTTTATTTTTTTCGTTTTGGATAATGAGTGTTTCGTTCGCGCAAAACGACAAACATCCCGAAATCCGCATCAGTTCTGATAATGCACTTGGAAGCAAAACACTGTTAACCGAATTCTTTGGAAAATTTTATTTTGGAAAATATATTGATTCCACTACAAAATGGGATGAGTTGAATTTTCTTGACACTGATAATCATCTTGGATTTTTCAGCAACAACAGAATTGAGGTCAGATTACCTTCCAAAAAAAAGTATTCTTTTTATATAGCAGGATCACACCAATCGTTATTTGCAATCGGCTTCAGCAAAGAGCTTTTTCAACTTGTGTTTACCGGCAACAATTCTCTTGTTGGACAGCAGGTCATCGCCGATCCGGCAACCATGGACAAATATAATTTCTCGACGTTATCTGGCGGAATTGTTTATAAAATCAACGATGACATGAAAATACATGCAGCTGTCGGACCGGTTGCCATGTATTCCTGTGCCGGTTTTGATTTTTCGGGATCGGATTTTTTTACATCGCAGGCCGCCGACAGCCTTGCTTTGAATCTCAATGGTGATTACATGCGTGCAGGCGGACCAACGTTCGTGAAAGGTGTCGGATTTAGCTCTGAGCTAGGAATAGAAGGAAGCAACGGAGGGTTTGAATGGAGCGTGTCTGCAGCCAATATCGGTCGCGTGTGGCTGAATAAAAACACCATTAATTCGCATCGCGACACCCTGATGTATTTTACAGGCGTTGAAGTATCAGACCTTTCCAATTTCAGCGCAGTTGTTGATCAGGAACTTGAAAATTTCGAGCAGGGATTCAGCTTGAAAGGCGACACAGCAAACTCCGCAATTTCGCTCCCACTGCTTATTACAGGTGAATGCAGCAAAGAAACAGGAAAACTCAGAACAGACCTGAATGTACTTTATTACAATCTGCCCGGGTTTTTCCCATACATGCAATTGCGGCCATCATGGCCCATTTCAACGGGATTCAGAATTTCGCTGCCAATGAAATACGGCGGATACAGTTCATTCAATGCGGGACTCGGGCTGGAGTTTGTGTTGGCCGATCATTTTTCGGTGCAACTTGATTTCCCTTCCATGTTGTCTGTTTTAAATATCAGCAGGAATCTGTCGTATAATGTCACTGGAAAAATAATTTATAAATTCACCAATCATGCGAGTCTATTGTAGCATCTTATTGTTACTGGTTGCTGCAACTGCTTTTTGTCAGAGTGCTTTCATCCGGACGTATGGCATGGAGGGCACATTCAATGAAGGAAAAGGAATTGTTGCCTTCAGTGATTCCACCTACATCCTGCTTGGAAACAGACAAACCATCGGTGGTCAATCCTCGGCCTGGCTGTTTAAAGTCGATTCGGCAGGAACTATTTTATGGGAAAAATATTTTCTCAACTACACATTGTCTTCGGCCGAAAATCTCGCCAGACACGACGACACTTCTGTTGTGATTACTGGTACTGCTTTGCAGGGAACCGACTATTCTGCTTTTGCTGCCCGCGTCAGTTTATCGGGCAACCTGCTTTGGGAAAAGACTTTCGGTACAAATGTCTGGGACGCTGGCTATTGTTCTGTTTCGGACAATGATGGAAATGTCTGGGTTACCGGATTATCCATGGGTTACGACACTCTCGGCCAGGATGTAATGCTTTATAAATTAAACGGCAGCACCGGTGATTCCATACAGTACCGTCGCATTGACTGCGGGTTCAACGACAAAGGCGTTTATCTTGACACCGCTTCAAACAACAATATTCTGCTGGCTACGCATAGTTATTCAGCCGCTGCAGACAGCAATATGAGCCGGATCTGGCGCTTTGACTACAATATGGACACTGTATGGACGTGGGCTCCTGTGATCGATTCAGCAGATTTTCTCATCAATTGTCTGTTCGAAGACATCTATCAGCGCATTGTTTATTCAGGCGACATGAAACCCGATACGGGCTCTGTATACCGGCTCTGGTACGGGTTTCTTTCATCTGCAGGATCGTTTATGTGGGAATTGTTTCAGCCACCCTATTATCTTAAAAATATTCGCAGAGGAATAATTGACAGCAGTAACAATTACTATTTTACCGGAGGAATTTTTCCATACTATTTTGGTTTCGGAAACAGCGATGTCGGCTTCTGGCGCGATAGTGCCGGCTGGGTGAATTACAGATATTTTGGAGCCCTGCAGGATGAAGAAGGAATGGATCTTGACTTTGCGGCCGACGGAGGTCTGGCTTTTATTGGTACAACAAAAAGTTTCGGGCCTGGTGTAAATAATATTTTTCTTGTGAAGATCAGCGCAGATGGCACTTTCAATGATGCCGACTATATTCACTACACCCCAGCTCTATCCGCAGAATCCGTTGATGCAAAACTTTATCCGAATCCATGCCGGGGTTCTTTCCGCATTGAAATTCCCGATGAATATGAATGCCGGATTGATATTTTTAATCTGCAGGGAATGCATGTTGTTTCGGACCGTTACCAATCAGGTGAGACCTACACGCTGCGCGGCCTCAACAATGGGGTGTACCTGATAAAAGTCACTTCGGAACATCAATCTTATAATTTCAGATTACTTTTGCAGCAGGATTAACATGAATATGAAGCAAAAAAAGATACTGGTTTTTGCCGCTCCGGTTTTTCTGGTGGCACTTGTGGTAATACTGATCAAGCCATTCGGATCTACATCGGCCGAATATGGAAAATTGTCACCCATTGCGGAGAGCGATTCGGTCACTTTTTGGGTCACCGGCGACGCTATGATGCACATGCCGCAATACAAAGCCGCCTATTGTGAAGGCACAGGCCTGTGTGAGTTCGACTCCTGCTACAATTTCATAAGACCTATTCTGCAAAGCGCAGACGTTCGTCTGGTGAATTTCGAAACTACACTCGCAGGCGAGCCCTACAGCGGATATCCGCGATTCAGCGCGCCCGAAGAGTTTCCGGATGCCTTGCGCAGAGCGGGCTTCAACTTCTTCGTATTTGCGAACAATCACACTTGCGATCGCAGTGGCGAAGGAATCGAAGGCAACATCGACTATGCCGACAGCGTGAAACTGTGGCATACCGGCATTTTCCGCAATCCAACCGAACGGCTTGCCCGCTATCCATACATGCTTGAAATTAAAGGATGGAAACTTGCCATACTGAATTATACCTATGGTACCAACGGAATCCCTGAGCCAGAGCCATACGTAGTGAACCGCATCGATTCGGCGCAAATTCTGTCCGACATCAGAAAAGCAAAATCACAAAGCGCCGATGCCATCCTGGTTTCCATACACTGGGGCGAAGAATATCAACATAAGCAGAATGCAAATCAAAAAGCCCTTGCAAATTTTCTGCTTGAAAGCGGCGTAGATGTCATCATCGGCAGTCACCCGCATGTGGTGCAACCCATGGAATTGGTGACGCCCATCGGAAGTATGAAGGAAAGACTGATAATCTGGTCGCTCGGCAATTTCATTTCGAATCAGAAGGATCCGCTCACCGATGCCGGTCTGCTGGTGGGTTTCACACTCAAACGCACGCCATACGGCAAACCCGAAGTGTGCAACGTGAAATTCATTCCGCTTTACCGCATGAAACTCGAAGGCAAAAAACCCGGCTATTACATGATGCCCGGCATGATGACCGAAAAGAATATCGATGCCCTCATTCCCGGCGATGAAAATAAGGAAGATTTCCGCTCAGTAATGAAAGACACCCGCCGCAAAGTCAATACTGATCCACGAATCAGAGAGGTGGAGAAATAATATCAATGTTGAATTATGGGCAACTACCGTTTCGGATTCAATGGTCAGGAGAATAAAAGTGAGTGAAAAGAGTGATTGCGAAAAACATCACACCCAACGATTCCGTGTCCGCTCCTCTTCTCAAATCAATGTCTGGCGAACGACAGAATGTTGGGTGCTCCCCGACATTCTACCGTCAGCTTGAAGGGGGTTGACAATACTGCATTGCTGACGTGGAATCGTCGGGGAGAAAGATGCTTGCACCCAACGATTCCGTGTCCGCTCCTCTATAAAATCAATGTCTGGCGGACGACAGAATGTAGGGTGCATCGCTATTCCGGGATGCGAAAACGCGCGCGCAGCGCGGATCACACAAACAAATTATTCAACGGCATAGGTTAAAAAGAATACTGCAAAAATTTAAAACGAAGGACATGCCATAGAACGAACACGCCTTTTCTCCACACGCTGATTTTTCGGGTACTTGATTGAATAATTTAAAATCAGTTGTTTTGTTTCGCCCGGTTGCAGTGTGAGTTTCCAGGTGATGATTCCGCTGAGCGGATCAAGTGTCCCACCAGAAACATCCATAACATCAACCGTGATATCGCTGTTTTGCGAAACCGGCACCTGATCATGCAGAGTAATGTTCATCGCACTTTCCTTGTTATTGCGCACAACAATTTCATACATGAAAGTTTCTTTAATCGAACTGCCGATGACCTGACTTTTCGAATCTTCCATTTTCTGCGCACGTTTGATAATGATGCGCTTGTCGCGTCCCAGCGAAATTATCATGGTGTCGGCCACCGTAGCGGTATTGATGTAGCTTTGTCCTACAAATGTTCCCGCATAAAAAACGGAAGCATGTCCACTCACCAGATTCAGCTTGGTCCAATCAGTGATTCGCGCAACAAGAAAAGCATCGCGGTCCATTTTCGGCACCGCCGAATAATCAAATTTTGCAGGCAGGTCATAGGATGCAACATCAACCGTGTAAGCTTTGGAATCGGACAAAATCGTATAAGGCATCGCAATATCAAATTCCTGACTTAGCTCTTCAACCGTCACATTTTCGACTCCAATCTGGTCATCGCCCACTTCTTTATCAATGGTTGCTCTTTGCTCATTGTTGATAAAATTGCTCTCCGACATATCCTGAACATCGTATCCATAATTGAGCGCCCACTTCTCGAGAATAGGTCTGGTAGCGCTTTTGCCGGGTTCGGCGGTAGAGAGTTTTATTTTAACATCGTTCCAGTCAACCCCTGAATTATTAAACAAATTCGCACGATAAACCATCTGAATCGGTTTGTCGATGCCATCAGCACGAATATCATATTTCGGCGCCCAGCCACAGCCATTCACCATGTATGAAAAATCGAACTTTACTTTTCCTTCGCGCTGATTCAGCACTGTAAGTTCGATTTCGGAGGATGGCGGATTGTAGGTTGCATTCAGCTCATCGAGTTCTGCCTGCAGTCTATAAAGTGTTTCGCGATATTTCGCTTCATTTTTTGTCAGCAGAAAAAGTTCATCGTTTATCTGATTACTGCGCAGTCTGAAGAAATCGGCCGAGCGCTGAATTTCCTCCACCTTCACGCCATTCTCGGTGCCGCCGATGCTTTGGTTTTTGAAAAGAAGATCTTTTTCCTTTATGAAAGTTTCGCGGCTCATGGCAATGCGCGTAAGCTGATCAGTAATAAGCTCTACAGAGTCTTTGAGCAATCGGATCTGCTTGTTGTCGCCCTGACCGTTGAGATAATTTGTGCGCGAAGTAACGCTGAGTATTGTCGCGTCGCCGTTTTCAATGCTAAAGCGGATGCTGCCGGCATTTAGCTGCGGGCTCAAACCCGGAAGCACAACGGTGCATTTTCCTTTAGGCAAGACGGTTTCGGCCGAGCAATGCAACTCTGCACCGAGCATGTACACTGTTACTGCATATACCTGCGGCTTAGCCGTGATGTTTTGCGCATCAGACAGATTGAATAAAAAGACACAGAATATCAACGTGAAAATCCGGACTGTTTTCATAGACTTTGGGTTTTAAGATATAAAGCTACTAAAAAATAATTTGATGCATATTTAAAATATCATCTTTCAATGCTGCGCAGTTCTATTGTGGCCCCGGGACGCACATTGGGCGCGCGTCTCTGGGCGCGCGTCTCCTGACGCGTGACTCTGACGCGTGACCATGACCTAAACCTTGACCTTGACCTCGACCTTGACCTCGCCTCTTGTTCTTGTTCTTGACCTCGACCTGGGCGCGCGTCTCCCGACGCGTGACCTTGACCTTGATCTTGACCTCAACCTTAATCTGTATTCATTGATTATTCGTATTTTTGAAGCATAAACATTTGCTTTCGATGCCACACAATATAGAAAAACATCTCGCACAACTCAAAACGCAGCTTTCAGGCGAGCTACATTACGACAAAGCCCATCGAATTATGTATGCTACGGATGCTTCGGCTTACCGCGAGTTTCCTGTTGCAGTTGCATTTCCAAAAGACAAGGATGATCTGAAAATCCTGATCCGTTTTGCACGCGACAATGACATTACACTGATCCCCCGCGCAGCAGGAACATCGCTCGCAGGGCAGGTTGTCGGGAATGGGCTGGTGGTGGATATGTCAAAGCACTTCACTCAAATTCTTGAGATAAATGAAAGACAGCATTGGGTAAAGGTTGAACCCGGTGTAATTCTCGACGAGCTAAACCGCGAACTGGCAAAATGCGGATTGTTTTTTGGCCCCGAAACCAGCACTTCATCGCGCTGCAACATTGGCGGAATGGTTGGAAATAATTCATGCGGCGCACACAGTCTGGTATATGGGTCCACCCGCGATCATCTGCTTGCCGTTAAAGCATTGCTGAGTGATGGATCCGAAGTCGAATTCAGGGAATTGTGCCGTGAAGGATTCTGGGAAAAAATGACGCTGGAAAATCTGGAAGGCGACATTTACCGCAATATTCGCGAGATTCTATCAGACCAGGACAATCAGTTCAGCATCGTTCAGGAATTTCCGGATCCAGCAATTAAACGACGCAACACAGGTTATGCCATTGACCTGCTGATGCGGGCAGAGCCATTCACTGGAGGCGAGCCATTCAATTTCTGCAAAATCATTGCCGGCTCCGAAGGCACACTGGCACTCATTACCGAGATAAAACTAAACCTTGTTCCGCTGCCGCCCAAAGAAAAAGCATTGGTCTGTGTGCATTGCAAAACGCTCGAAGACTCTCTCAAGGCCAATCTCACAGCACTCCAATTCAATCCTGTTTCGGTTGAACTAATGGATAAAGCCATTCTGGATCTGACAAAAGAGAACATCAATCAGAATAAAAACCGCTTTTTTGTTTATGGCGAACCCGCATCCATACTCATTGTTGAGTTTGCCGAAGAAACCGAAGACGAGATCAAAAGAAAAACCGAAGCCATGGAAGCCGCTATCAGAGCGGAAAAGCTGGGTTATCATTTTCCTGTAATCACGGGCGGTGACATCAAAAAAGTTTGGGATCTTCGCAAAGCAGGACTGGGAGTGCTGAGCAACATGCCCGGCGATGCTAAACCCGTCCCGGTAATCGAAGACACCGCAGTCAATCCGGAGGTTCTGCCGCAATACATTGATGAATTCAATGCACTTTTGCGGGATTACAATCTCAGTTGCGTGTATTACGCACACATCGGTACCGGCGAATTACATTTGCGCCCGATTCTGAATTTGCGGGATCCGAAAGATGTTATGCTGTTTCACACCATTGCCCTTGAAACTGCAAGGCTTGTAAAAAAATACAAGGGATCGCTCAGCGGAGAACATGGCGACGGCCGGTTGCGCGGTGAGTTTATTCCACTTATGATTGGTGAGAAAAACTACTCGCTGCTTACGAAAATCAAGCATACATGGGATCCATACGGGATTTTCAACAAAGGGAAAATCACCGACACTCCCCCTATGAATACCATGCTGCGGTTTGAGCCGAGCGCACAAGTGAGGGAAATTGAGACCTATTACGACTTCAGCCACGATCACGGAATTCTGCGTGCCGTTGAAAAATGCAACGGGTCAGGAGATTGCCGAAAGCCCCATCTGGCCTCAGGAGGCATGTGCCCAAGCTATCAGGCGTCGCTGGATGAAAATAATACAACCCGTGCAAGAGCAAATATTCTGCGCGAATATCTCACCAATAGTCCAAAATCTAATCCTTTCAATCACCGCGATATTTACAAGGCGCTGGATCTATGTCTTGGCTGCAAGTTGTGCAAATCGGAGTGCCCATCGTCGGTTGACATGGCCAAATACAAAACAGAATTTTTGCAGCACTGGTACAACACGCATCCCGTGCGGATCCGCACGCTGGCTATTGCATACATTGATGGCATTAACCGAATGGCGCTGCCGTTCAGCGGCGTGTATAATCTGTTTGCAAAAAGTTATTTTCTGTCCTGGCCCATAAAAAAAATACTTGGATTTGCACCAGGCAGAAGCTTACCCGAACTTCACGGAAAATCGCTCCGGCGCTGGGCCCGAAAAAATCTGCCGGAACTAAACAAACTCACCGGACACAACGGTACCGTTCATGTTTTTGTGGATGAATTTACCGATACCAATGATATTTACATTGGTGTAAAAGCCCTCAGTCTGCTTTGTATGTTAGGTTACCGTGTTGAACTGCCGGAGCACAACCTCAGTGCACGCACGTTTATTTCGAAAGGATTGCTGAAAAAAGCACGAAAAATTATTGACAAAAACATTGAGTCAATTTCCGGAAGAGTCTCGGAAGAGCAGCCACTGATTGGCATAGAGCCATCTGCTATACTTGGATTCAGAGATGAGTACCCCGAACTGTGCAGTGCCAACCTGCGGGAAAAAGCAAAAGATCTCGCTCCATTTACAATGCTCATTGATGAATTTATTATGCGTGAATTCGAAAAAGGGAAAATCAAAAGAATACAATTCACGACAGAGAAAAAAGACATTTTGTATCACGGCCATTGCCAGCAGAAATCGCTTTTGGGAACTGAAGCTACAAAAAAGATGATGACCATTCCATCGCATTACAGTGTAAAGGAAATCCCGTCGGGTTGCTGCGGAATGGCTGGCTCGTTCGGATTTGAAAAAGAACATTTTGAACTCAGCATGAAAGTAGGCGAACTGGTTTTACTGCCGACTGTACGCAACGCACCTGAGGGAGCGTTAATTGCTGCATCTGGCACCAGTTGCCGCCATCAGATAAAAGACGGTACCGGGAAAATAGCCTTGCATCCGGTTGAGATTTTGTTTGATGCTGTGAGAAACGCGTAGAATACAATTTGAGAATTTGAAAGTGTGTTACTTAGTTCGGCGTAGTCTGAAAAGTATAATCTGCTGGCTGGCATTAGTCTGGAGACTAATGCCAACCAAATATTTTTAAAAGACTACGCCGAACTAAGTCTGTCACCTTGTAACGATTGTAACGACCGTAACGCGTAACGTCTGTAACGTGTAACGAAAACTATTTCAAAAGTTCTCTTATCAGTTCAATGCTTCGATTGGTCGGGTCGGTTTTTTTCAGTGTGAAATCAACGCCTTCGACGCGCACCTTGTGATATCCCGGGCCATAGCATTCCTTTCGTGTGGTGTCAATAAAAAACATGTCATGCACTTCCCCGCCCTGCCATGGACGCTGCTGTCTAAGCGCCAGTTCAACAGTTTCCTCGCTGAATCCATCCTGGGAAAGAAAAATTGAAACAATATTGGGAACCACAAAGCGCATGGCTTTTGGCATTTTGTACTGATCATTCACATGCTTTCTGGCCGCCTCGTGCATCGCCAAACATTTTTCAGCGCTAAAATTCACATAGTTCCCTTCGTGAATAAAATAATAATCGCGGCCCATCATGTTAAAGCGGCGATATCCATAAAGGCCAGCCTTAAATATTTCGAAAGAATAGTTCTTCTCTGTCAGAAAAGATTTTTTCTGCGACTCAAGAAAGCGTGAAATAGCAGTGATATCCATAATTTCTGTTTTTTAAGATGGTTTGCCAAAGTTAATAAAACTGCTATAATTTAAAATAAAAGACAACAATTTTATGTACTTTTGGGCAATCAATCAAACGCAATTTTCATCAGGAATATGAAAGACACCCGGTATATTTTTGTTACAGGAGGCGTGGTATCCTCGCTCGGAAAAGGAATCATCAGTGCCTCACTGGCGCGGCTGTTGCAGGCCCGCGGATATTCGGTCACCATTCAGAAACTCGACCCCTACATCAATGTTGATCCGGGCACTTTGAATCCCTATGAACACGGAGAATGCTATGTGACCGACGACGGCGCCGAAACAGACCTTGACCTTGGTCATTATGAGCGTTTTCTGAATATACCGACTTCGCAGGCGAACAATGTGACCACCGGCCGCATATACCAAAGTGTAATTGAGAAAGAACGCCGCGGAGATTATCTTGGCGAAACCGTTCAGATTATCCCTCATATCACCGACGAAATTAAGTATCGAATCAGACTTCTGGCTCAAAATGGTAAATATGATTTCGTAATCACTGAAATCGGTGGCACTGTGGGCGATATAGAATCATTGCCATACATCGAGGCCGTGCGCCAGCTTCGCTGGGAATTAGGCAATCATGCGGCTGTGATTCATCTTACGCTGGTTCCATATCTCGCTGCTGCCGGCGAGTTAAAAACCAAACCGACACAGCATTCTGTAAAAACATTGCTCGAACTTGGTGTACAGCCCGACGTAATTGTTTGCCGCTGCGAAAGAAACATCAGCGAAGCACAACGAAATAAAATTGCGCTATTCTGCAATGTAAAATCCGAGGCTGTAGTTGAAAGTGTTGATGTTGAAACTATTTACGAAGTGCCGATCCGCATGCGCGATCAGAACCTCGATACCGTTATTCTTCATAAGCTGGGCATCGACGAAATTCCCGAGTCAAATTTTAAAGTATGGGAAGATTTTTTGTTCCGGCTCAAAAACCCCGAAGGCGAGGTGCAAATTGCCATTGTCGGAAAATATGCTGAATTGAAAGATGCGTACAAATCCATTCTTGAATCATTCATTCATGCCGGCACATCCAATCATTACAAAGTGAAAGTGAAGCTTGTTCACAGTGAATTTGTAACTGACGAAAATGTCGCAGAGCAGCTGAGCGGAATGTCGGGAATACTGGTGGCGCCTGGCTTTGGCGAACGAGGCATCGAAGGAAAAATCACCTCAGTGCGCTATGCCCGCGAAAACAAAATTCCATTTCTGGGCATATGCCTTGGAATGCAGGTTGCCGTAATTGAATTTGCCCGCAATGTGTTAAAACTTGAAGGAGCTCATAGCCGGGAGATGGATCGCAGAACGCCGCATCCGGTTATCGACATCATGGAATCACAGAAAAAAGTTTCCGGAAAAGGAGGCACCATGCGGCTTGGATTGTATCCCTGCAAGATTAAGCCAGGCAGCAAGGTTTCAGAAGTTTACAGCGAGACTCTGATCAACGAAAGACATCGTCACCGTTACGAGTTCAACAACAAATACATTGAAATGTACACCATGGCCGGGATGCATGCCACCGGTATAAACCCAAATGAAGATCTTGTGGAAATTGTGGAAATTGAAGATCATCCATGGTTTGTTGGGGTCCAGTTTCATCCGGAGTATCGCAGTACGGTCGAAAACCCGCATCCGCTCTTTGTTCGCTTTGTTAAAGCAGCCATCGATTATTCAAAATCAAAATAGATTGCCGATTCGGAGCAATTTACAATAATCATTACCTTTGCACCCCAATTTACGCTCTCACTATGAAATATAATCAGATTCTCGGATTTGTCCTTATTTTTGCAATCCTCATAGGTTTTTCCATCTGGAATGCCCCTTCCAAAGAGGAACGCGCCAGGGAACAAGCCAAAAAAGATTCCATTGCCAATGTCAAAACGCAGCAAGATTCACTCAATGCTGTAGCCATGGCTCAGGCCAAGGACTCCACTGCAACTCAGACCGACAGTACGGCAAAACAAACCAAGCCTGCAAATGTAGTTGCTGCAAACGATACAGCCACCGCTGATTCGGCAGCATTGTTCACTTACGAGAAGGATGGGTTCTTCTATACATCACTCGAAGGAACTGATTCAAACTATGTTGTTGAAACTCCGCTGATGCGTGTTACAATAGCATCGAAAGGCGCATCAATCAAGCAAATTGAATTAAAAAACTTTCTCACCTGGGACAAAAAGCCCATGGAAATGTTTTACAAAGGCAACAGCTATTTCGACATTTCTTTTCACACAACCAAATCGCTGGCGAAAACATCTGCATTGTATTTTGAACCTGTAAAAGGGTTTAAGAATAATCAGTACAGCACTGTTGTAAGTGGCGATTCCACCGTTATCACTTTCCGCGCACCGGCCATGAACAACGATGGAACCGAAGCCGGGGCGGTGCTTTTTAATTATACTTTTTACAAAGATTCGTATTTATTCAAGTTCAGCATCGCTTTAGAAAACAGCGAAAGCATTATTGGAGCTGGCAACCACTTCATGACTATTGACTGGAATGCCGATCTCGGGACAAAAGAAAAAAGTCTGGATAACGAACGAAATGTTAGTACCGTTCATTATGCTGATAATGATCTTGAAACCGACTACCTGAGCGAAACAAAGGATGATCAGGAAAGCATCAAAACATCGTTGAAATGGATTTCGTTCAAGCAACAATTCTTTGCAACCACATTCATCGCTGAAGATAAATTCAATTCGGCTGACATCAAGTCGTACACACGTGAACTCAGCGACAGTGCGTATCTGAAGACAATGCAATCGACCATGAATCTGGAATTTAATGCCGACAAAAACAACTCGGTTGATTTCAGCATTTATGCAGGGCCACTGAAATACAAAACACTTCGTCAGTATGATCTGTCACTCGAAAGACAAATACCGCTGGGTTGGAGCTTCGCTCCGCTGGCATGGATAAACAGGTTTGCAGTTATTCCGGTGTTCAACTGGCTCGAAAGTTATGCATTGAATTACGGAATCATCATTCTGATTTTGACAATAATGCTCAAAACAGTGCTGTTCCCGATAGCATTGAGAACTTATAAAAGTTCGGCAAAAATGCGCATTCTGAAACCTGAGGTAGATGTGATTGCTGCTAAGTTTCCGAAGAAAGAAGACGCTATGAAAAAGCAACAGGCCACCATGGAGCTTTATAAAAAAGCCGGTGCCAGTCCGCTCTCAGGATGTCTCCCGATGTTACTACAGTTCCCGATTCTGATTGCATTGTTCCGTTTTTTCCCTGCTTCGATTGAGCTTCGTCAGCAACCTTTCCTGTGGGCAGATGATCTTTCAGCATACGACTCCATTTTCGATTTGGGCTTCACCATTCCGTTCTATGGCGATCACGTGAGTCTTTTCACGCTGCTCATGACAATCTCAACGGTTATTTATACCCGACTGAACGAAAAGATGATGGGAAGCACGAACACAATGCCTGGCATGCGAACAATGATGTATTTAATGCCCATTATGTTCCTTGGTTTCTTCAACAGCTATTCTTCCGGATTGAGCTACTATTATTTGCTCGCCAATATCATTACTTTCATTCAGATTTTTGCCATCCGCTATTTCATTGATGAAAACAAGGTTCGTGCAAGAATCGAAGAAAATAAAAAGAAACCGGTGAAAAAATCGAGCTGGCAGAAACGTCTTGAAGACGCACAGAAAATGAGCGCCGCCCGTCAGACAAAAAAGAAATAGAATTCAGTCCGCCGCAGCGGATGATTTAGAATATTTGATGAAATAGAAATGGCTGGGAATCCTTCCGGCCATTTTTTTATTTTTTGTATTCACTGAAATGAATCTTTTAACTGAAAATCAACGGAAGGAGTACTGAGCTCCCGGGCAAGCCTGAATCAGCTTCGAAAAGCTAACGCCTGCGCGCCGCGCCACGTTTGACGTGGACCCGGGATCTCATTCTATACTACAGACTTTTTTTTGTTGATTTTCGCTGCCGACTCTTCGACGGAGTTTATCCTGCTGTCGACTCTTCGACGGAGTTTACCCCGCTGCAGACATTTCGACTCCGCTCAATGTGACAGCGGCGGGGCTCAGTGTGACAATGGCGGGGCGCATCACTGGCGCGGATATGTTATCCGTGACAGTGTCCAATCCCATACACAATGTGATGCGCGTTGCGCGACTGGTTGAGCTCTTCTTCAACGCTTGCGATAGCTATCGCAACAGGTCGCTTCACGTGAAACGTGACTAGGTGCGACGCAGAGAGGTTGAAGAAATCAGAGCGAGTGCGAAGTGACATCATGCTTTATGCCTTGACCGCTGTGCGTTACGCATTCTGCCCCATGCGCTTGGTGCAGCCGCAATTCAAAAATCAAAAATCTACTTTCTCATATCGTAAATCCCTACTTCTTCCCCATCTGGCTTGCGACGGCGAGAATGACACCGAGAACCACGCCGAGTAAAGCTGCAAACAGCACCTGGAATTCGCCGGGCAAAATAAAAGTGATTGTATGCGCGGGTATCCAGAAAAAAGGAATGGTTTTTTTGAAAACAAAGCCCCACTGCACTTTCCAGTTGATATCGGTCATGATTTGTCCCATGGGGATGCACTTTGCAAAACATGACAAACGGCCACCATTACGCTCGATGTGGGTGTCGGTGATTTTATGAAAGGTCATCATGACCGGAGCAAAAATTACATTCAGGAAAAAACTTATAAAAAATGATGTGAGCAGTTTTGTGGTGGTAAAATCGCCTTTCAGCGCAGCTACAGCGCCCTCGACACCAAATACATTTTCGAGCATGGCCGAAACTCCGGTCTTGAAAATGAAAAATGCGAAGAAAATAAACATGCCCAGAAATCCCCACACGAAAGCCCTTGGAAGAATTCCGAATCCTTTGTGATAATAATTTCCGGTTTTAATTCTCAATCCCAGACATTCCCCAAGCGTAGCCAGAATGGCGAATTTCAGAACACTCATTATAACTCCGTGTTCTTTTGTCATGGTCTTAAACCATTCGAATGCTTCAGGAAAAATAAAAAACGGAATAAAAATGATTACAAATATTCCGGCAAAAACGAGGTCTTTAATTTTCATTTGAAATTATTTTTTCTTTTTAACTCCGGTGAAACTACCGCCCAAAGTTACTGCAATTATATTTGATTGAACAATATGATCGTAGGGTTTTAAATCAATGCCGTTCACATTGTCGGTGAAATCACGATTCATAAAGTTTTCGAAATAATACTGCACCTTGAGACTCATTTTATTTCGGAACGTGAATCCGACAAATGCCGATGGCTGCAATAAAGTACTGCGGCTACTGAACCATTCTTTGAATACAAGATCCCTTTTGTCGTTGTGGAAAATCTTCTCCTTGAAATGAAACGGTACTGAAACTGCTCCACCCGCAAAAAAGAAAGTGGGTTTTTTCTCACTGAAGTTCCCGATTTTAAAACCGATGGGTATAGTTGCCATATAGCTCCGATACTTCACTTTTGTGTTTAACGAATCATTGAATTGTGCAATGTATCCAATATTCTCAACACCAATTCCAACAAAAAAACCAAAAGATTTTGCAACATCGAAATGAAAATACTCATTGAAGTTGAACCAAACGGTGAACCGGGGAATCTGTGTTGCGTTTAGCGAATCATTGAGCAAAACTCCGGTCAGCTTCAGGTCGGAACCGGTTGTAGTGTATGTTTTTACCTGCGACTGGGCCAGCATAAAAAGCATTAGACCTGCGCAGAAGAAAATCAATTTTTTCATAGCGGTGATTTATAAAGTTTCAACATGGATATTCCGACAGGTAGCAAGCCGACAATCAATACCTGAGACTTAAAAAACCCAGCAGGCTACTTCATAATATTGATACGTGCGTCGACAGCAACTATCTTCGATCCATCGCCCAGCAGCGGATTGATGTCCATTTCTGCAATTTCGGGAGCTGCCTGAAGCATCGCAGATAAACGGGTAAGAATATCGGCAAATTTATCCTTATCCACTGCTTTTTGACCACGAACGCCTTCCAGAATTTTCTTTCCGCGCAGGCCTTCAATCATCATCAAAGCTTCAGTTTTTCCAAGCGGAGTAAGGCCCGAAGTAACATCTTTGAGTACCTCAACAAAAATTCCACCGAGACCGCTGAGAATCAGATGACCAAAATCGCCTTCGCGGGAGGCGCCGGCAAACAACTCAACACCGCTCAGCATAGGCTGAATCAGTATGGCCGTAGTGTCTTTTATCTGCATCATGCGGCGGAATTCCTCTACCAGTTTTTCCTTGGTTTTCACATTCAGCACAACACCGCCCACATCGCTTTTGTGAACTGGCCCTACAACTTTCATCACCAGCGGATATCCGATTTTTTCGGCTGCAGCCACAAGCACATCCTCATTGTCGGAAGTTGCTTCACCAGCGCGCGGAATGCCGGCTGCATCGAGCATTGCCGATACATCTTCGGGAAGCAGATAACCATCTTTAGCATTATCAACTACTTTTCGGATCGCTGCGGTATCAACTGTTGGTCTGCCATCCGCTTCGAGCGGAGCCGGTGTATTGAGCACACGTGCAAGCGCACGGCCGAACACAACCTCATCAGGGAAAAACACATTTCCTTTATCAACGAAATACTGGACTTCGTTTTTTGCATTAACAATAGACGGAAGAATCGGGAAAATCGGTTTTTTCGAAGTCTGCAAATGGTTGTGAAGCACATCATACACATCGAAAACCTCAAACAGACCCGGACTTCCGAAAATTACAGCGATGGAGTCAATTTCATCAAATTTATTTTCGCAGGTATTGAGAATTTCATCGAGCTGCTGTGCTGTTCCGGTGGCCAGAAAATCGATGGGGTTGGCAACCGAAGATCCTGCAAAAAGTTTCGTCAGCAATTCTTTCGAAGCATCGTTTTCGATATGCGGCACATTCAATCCATTTGAAGAAAGTGCGTCGGTAAGCATTACAGAAGGGCCACCGGCATGAGTGACTATCGCAACATTTTTGCCGGCAGGTCTTGGAAAATTAAATACCGAAGAAACAGCGGCCAATTCTTCACGGCCATAGCAGCGCACGATTCCAGCCTTGCGGAAAAGCGCATCGACAGCCACATCGCTCGACGCCATTGCGCCGGTATGAGATGAAGCGGCCCGACTTCCGGCATCGGAAGAACCCGCTTTGACAGCGGCAATCCGGCAACCTTTGCTGATCAGCGATTTCGCATGTTTCAGCAGTTTCTGCGGCTTATTTACACTTTCAATATACAATACTTTCATCAGGGAGCTTTCGCCCAGAACGAAAGAATGGTCGAGATATTCAAGAACTTCTTCAACGCCAATCTGGGCGCTGTTTCCAACACTCCAAACAGACCCGAATGTAACCCCTTTCATCATGCAGCTTTCCATAATGAATACAGCGGTTGCGCCACTGCCACTAATGAAATCAATCCCTTTGGGCTCAAGTTTCGGAATGGGATTGGTAAACACAGAGGTATGCCATGGGTTCATCATTCCAACGCAGTTTGGCCCGATCAGACATGCGCCGGCATCGTTGATGATTTTCACTACCTTTTGCTCCAGTTCTTTGCCGGCAGCATTTTCTTCGCTGAATCCGGCACTGAGAATTATAAAAGCTTTGGTTCCTTTTTGAGAAGCAAGTACTTCAACCGTTTCAGGACAAAAGCGAGCTGCGATGGCCAGAATTGCCAGATCGACCTGCGGCAGATCCTTAACGTCGGCATGGCATTTTATTCCTTGGATTTCAGATTCTTTAGGGTTTACAACGTAGAGTGAACCTTTAAAGTGATTGTCAATTATGTTTTTTAGAATTTTGCCGCCGGGCTTTTTTATATCCTGCGATGCTCCAACAACTACAATACTCTGCGGGCGAATGAGTTCCTTCGTAATCATAAGTACTTTTTTTTGCTAAAGTAGTTAAATATTCCGGATCAACTGGCTGGTTTTCCAACGAAAAAATGATTTTTTGATTATTTGTGACAAAAAAAGTACTACGAATAAGATACATTTTGTATTTTAGCTGATTATTTAAAACCTAATTTATGAAACGTCTGATTTTGATTCTTTTGCTCTGTGGAACCGGTTGGGGCTTACAAGCCCAGATCGACACCATCAGAATCCCGGTTGATGACCCCCAGAAAGCCGAGCGTTTATACAATGAAGGGACCGTGCTGTACGACAATGGTCAGCTTACTCAAGCCCTCAACAAATTCAATGAATCAATCAATCTTAAATCCGACTTTGCCAAAGCCTATTACAATCGCGGCATCGTAAAAGTTGATCTGAAGGACAAGACCGGAGCCATGTCTGATTTTGACAAAGCAATAGAACTTGGACCTACAGCCAACGCTTATTTTCAAAGAGGCAAAATGAAATATGATGACAACAAGCCGGAAGAAGCCAGGGCAGATTTGAATAAAGCTGTTGAGCTTGACGCCATGCACGTTCAGTCATATTATTATCTCGGAAGTCTTCAGTACGACAACAAGGATTATGAAGGCGCCATTGAGACTTACAAAAAAGCACTTATTGAAAAAGATAGTTATACCTATGCGTATGCATATAATGACATGGGCAGCTGTTACAAAATGATGGAAAACTATGACGAGTCCATCCGCTGCTATAAAGAAGCAACGAAAGCCAATCCAAAACTGGCTTTTGCTTTTAATAACACCGGCAGCGTTTACCGCAAGCTGGAAAAATACGACGATGCCATTTATGAATATTCAAAAGCCATTGACGCTGATCCCGACTATTATGTTGCCTACAACAACCGTGGTCTGGCCAAAATGGATAAAGGCGATTTTGAAGGTGCTATTGCCGATTTCACCAAAGCTATTGAAAAAAATGCCGACTATGCCTATGCATACAACAATCGCGGTTCAGCACGATACAAAGCCGAACAATATGCAACTGCCATTGAGGATTTCAACAAAGCAATTACGCTGAACAGCAATTACTCTACAGCATTTCTGAATCGTGGCAATGCAAAGGAAATGAACCGCGATATCAACGGTGCCTGCGAAGACTGGAAAAAAGCGCGCGACGGAGGCATTAAAAATGCTGAATTCTACATTAAACAAATGTGCAAACAATAATTAATTCAGAAAAAACAGCTATGAAAAACATTATTATATCACTCGTTTGCCTCTTGTTCTCTGTTACTCTTGGTGCGCAGAATGTCGAATTCAACAAAGCCAATTTTTCGGACAAGAAAGTTTTGAAAGAAGCTTTGAAAAACATTGAACAAGGTGACAATTATTTCGGTCAGGGAGTTGGCGCTCGAAAAAATGCGCTCGAAAGCTATCTGAAAGCGCAGAACGTTAACCCAAATAACGCAATGCTGAATTACAAAATCGGAATTTGTTACCGAAAAATGAATATCGAGAAATCGCTGGAGCATCTGCAGAAAGCTGAGTCATTGAACCCAAATTGCGATGATTCGCTCTATTACTGGCTTGGAACAGCATATCAGGGAAATTACAAGTTTAACGAAGCCATTGAATCGTATAAAACTTTTAAAAACAAACTCTCTCCCAAACAATACAGTGATGTGGCTCCGGCTCTAAACAAAAGAATCCAGGAATGTGAAACCGGAATTACCATGGTTGCCAATCCTGTCAAGGTTTTTATCGACAACCTGGGTGCATCCATCAACACCGCCAACCGCGAATATTCGCCATTCATCAATGCTGACGAATCTGTCCTTACGTTTACCAGTCGTCGACCGAACACCATTGGAGGCAAACTTGACGCACAGGATCAAATGTATTACGAAGACATTTATATTGCAGAAAGCGCTTCCGAAGACTGGAAAGTCATCAATCCGGGGAAACCACTTAACAGCAAAGTGCATGATGCAACTGCAGGTCTGAGCGGTGACGGACAAACGCTGTTCATTTACAAAGACGTTCACAATGGTGATATTTACCAATGTAAACTCAAAGGTGACAAATGGGACAAACCCGTCGCTTTGCCAAAAACAATCAACACCAAATTTCACGAAAGCTCTGTCAGTCTTAGCCCCGATGGGCGCACACTCTATTTCATCAGCGACAAAGAAGGTTCTGCTGGTGGCCGTGACATCTGGGTTTCAACACTCGACAAAAAAGGGAAATGGGGAAAAGCCACCAATCTGAAAGATTTAAATACCATTTACGATGAAGAATCCATCTTCATGCATCCTGACGGCAAGACCTTGTATTTCAGCTCACAGGGACATAAAACCATGGGCGGATTCGACATTTTCAAAGCTACCTTCGAAAACGGAAAATGGAGTGAGCCCCAAAACCTCGGATATCCAATCAATACGCCGGACGATGACTTGTTTTTCACTATTGCTGCCAGTGGACTCCACGCCTATATGATGAGCGATACCCGCAAAGATGGCTATGGCGACCGCGACCTGTACCGCGTAACATTTATTCTCGAAAAACCAGTTCTCACCAATTCCGAAGACAATCTGATTGCATGGCGTACAGAGCCGGTGAGCGAGAAAGTTATTGAATCGACACTTGCGGTCAACACAGCCTCGCTAACACTGCTTAAAGGCCGTGTTTTGGATGAAGCAACCAAACAACCCATTGAAGCCAGCCTCATTCTGACCGACAATACCATTAATGAAGAACTGGCAACCTTCACTTCCAACAGTGCCACCGGCAAGTATCTTGTTTCGCTCCCGAGCGGAAAAAACTACGGTCTTGCTGTAAAAGCCGACGGATATTTATTCCATTCCGAAAACTTCGACATCCCCAATGCCGCGGCTTATCAGGAAATTGAGAAAGACATCTATTTGAAGAAAGTTGAAGTTGGTAAAGAAATCGTGCTCAAAAACATTTTCTTCGACTTTAATAAATCAACGCTGCGTCCTGAATCAAAGAACGAACTTGCTAACCTGACACAGCTGATGAAAGAAAACCCGACTTTGAAAATTGAAATCTCAGGTCACACCGACAATGTTGGTTCGGCTGCTTATAACAAAACGCTGTCGCAATCGCGCGCCAAAGCGGTGGTCGATTATCTGATCGCTGCCGGTATTGCGTCTGATCGCATGACCAGTGTTGGTTATGGATTCGACAAGCCGATTGCACCCAACGACACCGACGAAGGACGTCAGCTTAACCGCCGCACGGAATTCAAAATTATAAGTCTGTAAGAAATACTCAGGTAATATTAAACCGCCCTCAAAAGGGGCGGTTTTTTTAATTTAACAAAATCAGGAGCGATAATAAGACAAATCAATTTTTCCAGATAGTCCGCTGATAATCAGCGCCAGAGAAACTATCGCCATTGATGATCGTATTGCCCGCTATGCCGCCCAGATATCCGAGCGTTTCGCAGCCCTCATCCATAACTTCCGATGTCATATCAGCTCCACAGGTGCCTGGATCGAAAACATACACCAATTGATTCTGAAAAAGATATTCCTTCACATTGGCACCCTCATCACAGGCAGTGGTGGAGCGAAATCCACGGATGCTATGCTTGATGCAGTCGGGTGCATCAGGATCTATATCGGAACAGGACATCAAAGCAAGGCTGCAAGCCAGTAAACCAATAATCAGTTTCATAATTCATCATCATTTGTTGTAAAGAAACGGGTCAAATACCATAATATTGAATCTGAACAAATTATTTTAAATCGAGAAAAGTTTTGTTTATCCAAAAAGATTTTCTAATTTTGCACTCCCAAATTTCAAAAAAGGAGAGTTGTCATGAAGCGTACTTTTCAGCCATCGAACCGCAAGAGAAGAAACAAACACGGATTTCGCCACAGAATGGAAACAGCCAATGGACGCAAGGTTCTTGCCCGCCGCAGAGCTAAAGGTCGTCACAGACTGACTGTTTCAGACGAGAAAATGCACAAGCGCTAGTCCGTAGCAAAATATTTCGAGCACCTCGCCGTCGAAAGCGGGGTTTTTTTGTTTATTTTGGACTTTTATTTCTTATATGCAAGCTTTAAACGACATTCTGTTTGCCCGCCTTCTGCTGAAACACAAGAGTATTGTGCTTCCAGGTATCGGGACATTTACCCTATCCGAAACTCCGGCAACATCGCAACGCATGGGGCGCGACTTTCAGCCTCCGCATACTGATGTGTCTTTTGCAGAGCATGAGGAACAGGAAAACCGGCTTGGCGATATTTTGCTCAGAGATAGTGACTTTAACATTACGCTTGAATCCGATGCCATAGAAATTTGCAATAATTATATTGTGGGCATTAAATTCCAGCTCGAGAAAATCGGGAATTATCATTTCCCCGGACTTGGAAAACTTCAGGTTACAGAATCCGGTCAGCTTCAGTTTACTTCTGAACCCGACTCGTTTAACCACGGGTTGCCGGCATTCACAGCCAATGTTGTCACCAAACAAGTGGCCGCTGCTCCGGTCATCAAACCGAAACGAAAAAAACGCGTGCGCGTATGGCTCATTCTGCTGATTTTACTTATCGGTGGCGGCGTTGCATCCTGGTTTTTCGTTCCACAGGTTCCCGAAAACATTCTTCCCCTTTGGGAAAAGGCCATTTCAATCTTCGACAAGAAAGAAGCAGTCTCGGATTCAACAACTACAAATCTGACTGACACCACCCAAAATATGGTTGTCCCATCCGACACCATGGTTCAGGACTCAGCCGCAGCTGATACAATCATTGAAGAAGGTCCCCTCACCTATTTTGTGATTGCTGGGAGTTTTGCTGACAAAGTCGAAGCCGAAAACTTCTGCAACAACCTTAAAGCAAAGGGCTATTCCGGAGCCGTTGTGGTTGTATCCGAAGCCGACAGGCGGATCAGGGTAGCTTATCAGGGCTTTGCAAGCCGCGAATCAGCGCTTGATTTTCTAAACAAAACCAAACTTTCTGAGAATAAAAACGATATCTGGCTTTTGCATCAGAATTAACAGGTATGGCGAAGAAAAAGCTTCAGCATTTTGCCGAAAACAAAACTTTTGCGCATTATTTCGAAATGCCATTCGAACAGCTATCACCCAATGGGCACCCCATGCGGGGAAACTGGAAAACTGAATTCTTCAAAAACGATAATCCGCTCATAATCGAGATTGGCTGTGGCAAAGGCGAATACACTGTCGGTCAGGCCAAATATTTTCCGCACAAAAACTTTATCGGGGTCGATGTCAAAGGAGCCCGCATCTGGCGCGGTGCGAAAACTATTGAAGACGAAAAAATAAAAAACGCCGCATTTGTGCGCTCTCAGGCTGGCTTGCTGCAATTGTGGTTTGCCCCCGGCGAAGTGGATGAAATCTGGATTACTTTTCCTGATCCGCAGCCCGGCTGTCGCCAGAACAAGCGCCTGACCTCGATGCGCTATTTAAACATGTTCAAAGTTTTTCTGAAAGAAAATGGCATTGTACATTTAAAGACCGATAGCAGAGAATTATTTGATTACACGATGGAAGTAATTTCCGACAACAAGCTAACAATCATAGAACGAATTGACGACTTGTATGCTGTTCCCGGCGACGACCCCTTGCACAACATTCAGACATTTTATGAAAAAATGTGGCTGGAAATGGGCAAGAAAATCAGCTATGTAGCTTTCCAACTTTAATCATGAAAAAGAAAAGCGACTTTTTCGAACAGGTCTGGCAGGTAGTGGAGCTTATCCCAAGCGGCAAAGTCACATCGTATGGAGCCATTGCCCGATATCTTGGATCGCCGCAGGCATCGCGAACTGTGGGCTACGCCATGAATGCCTCGCATGCAAGTACTGTTAAGATTCCTGCACACCGCGTGGTGAACCGTAATGGCCTGCTTACCGGCAAGCACTGGTTTGGCGGACCGGATGTAATGCAGCAACTGCTCGAAAACGAAGGCATCAAAGTGATTGATGATAAAATCATTGGTTTTGAAAAGCATTTCTGGGATCCGGGCAAAGAACTCGAATGATTTAAGATATCTGATTTTTGATTTTAGATTTGAAGCATTGATGTGATAATGTATTGATTTGAAAATAAAAAAACAATTCAGCTCCTGCTGCAACCTCTCTGCGTCGCGACTGTGTCACGTTCTACGTGAAGCGCGACCTGAGTGCGTTGAAGCAGTAAAACCTTCAAAGCTCCTCCTGCGAGCTGAAAGCTAGCATGTAACGACTGTAACGTGTAACGACTGTAACTTGTAACGATTGTAACGATTGTAACGTCTGTAACGCGTAACGTCTGTAACGTTTGTAACGAAAACATTCAAAGCATTTCCCCCAATCCGACACCAAGTTTCAGGATTATTGTATTTTTGAAAAAGAAACCAGCGCATGAATTCAAAAAAACAAATCGGTTTATATTTCGGATCATTCAATCCGCCGCACATTGGGCATATGGCCATTGCAAACTATTTGCTTGCGTTTGGGAACATCGATGAAATCTGGTTTGTAGTATCGCCACAAAACCCCTTAAAAGAAAAACAGTCGCTCATCCAAGGGCGCACAAGGCTGGAGATGGTACGGCGCGCCATTGGCAACTGCCCCGGCATGCGCGTGAGTGATGTTGAATTCGGCCTGCCTACGCCCAATTACACCATAAACACTTTGGTAAACCTTGAGGAGAAGTTCCCGGATCATGCATTCTGCCTCATCATGGGTATGGACAATATTCAGACCTTCCACAAATGGAAATCGTGGGAAACGATTCTTGAACAAAACAGGATACTCGTTTATCCGCGCCCCGGCTTTGATGGAAAGCCACATATAGGCCATCCGCATGTAGAAGTGATAAATGCCCCACTGATGGAAATCAGTTCCAGTTTTATTCGCGATGCTATAAGTGAAGGCAGGAACATGCGTTTCTTTTTACCGGAAGCGGTAGCAATGATGATTGAAAATGAAGGTTTGTACAAGAGCTGATATTTACCTTCCGACACAAATTATTCAGATTACAGGATATATTAAATGACTGTCTAAAAACAGTTCATTGTTACGACATTCCACCGTTGCGGCCGGTTTTAAATCCCTCGAAGGGTTTCAAACCCTTCGAGGGATGACTTTCGGCCGGAACATGGAACCGTCGTAACAACTACAAAAACAACGGTCCCATGTCCTTCAGCTCCTACGTCGCTTGCGAGAGTTTATTCCGCCGGGGCGGAAGTGGAATGTTGTTTTTGCCTTCGACATAATTTTTAGACAGACTTTAATTGGACAAAGAATCAATCCAAACGAAATATTTTGGGCAGAAAAAGATATCGTTGGAGCCACTATTTATGGCAGAGAATAGCAATTTGATGATGAAAGGACGTGACATACTGTCCGATTTATTAAAAACAGGTCATATGAATCATTTAACGGTGGCTCAAAATATTTTTTGGGGCCTCCCCTGTGTCAATTTTTTTGTATTTTAGCTGCCGGTTTCAATAGGAGAGATGCTCGAGCGGTTGAAGAGGCACGCCTGGAAAGCGTGTAGCCGCCTAAAGTGGCTCGTGGGTTCGAATCCCACTCTCTCCGCAAACCAAAAAACATTGCAAACAATCAAAAAACAAACTAAACGAAAATCAAATCCATTATGAAAAAGTTGATTTCACTGGTTGCCATCATGGGAGTACTCTTTTTAGGTGCGACCCAAGTTTCCTATGCCCAGGATGCAAAAACAGACACAGCCAAAACAGAAGCCGTTGACTCAGCCGCAGCAGATACAGCTGCCAGTCAGGTAACTCCCGCCGGCGGCGAGGAAGTTGTAGCCAAGGAAAGTTTCCATCTCGTTCTGAAAGAAAAATTCATCGAAGGTGGTGCAGTCTGGATGACTCCAATCCTTATTTGTCTTATTCTTGGCCTTGCACTCGTTATTGAGCGTATTGTTTACCTGAACCTGAGCCGTACAAATACGGAAAAACTTCTCCAGAAAGTTGAAGAATCACTCCAGGCAAACGACGTAAACGGAGCAAAAGAAATCTGCCGCAATACCCGCGGACCAGTTGCCAGTATTTTCTATCAGGGTCTAGACCGCTTTAATGAAGGAATAGAAAGTGTTGAAAAAGCCGTTGTTGCTTATGGCGGAGTTCAGATGGGTCGTCTCGAGTCCAACCTCTCATGGATTGGCTTGTTCATCGCTCTGGCTCCTATGCTCGGATTCCTCGGAACAGTTATCGGTATGGTTCAGGCTTTCGACGACATCGAAGCTGCTGGCGATATCAGCCCAACCGTTGTAGCCGGCGGTATGAAGGTTGCTCTTATCACCACAGTGTTTGGTCTTATCGTAGCTATCATCCTTCAGATTTTCTATAACTTCGTTCTTTCTCTCATCGAAAAACTCGTAAATGATATGGAAGATACATCCATCTCATTCATGGATATTATTTTCCGCGCAAAAAACACTCAAAAACAGTAGGCTCATGAAATCAGTAAAAAGTATTGCAATTATTGCAACCTTGATTCTGCTTGCTGCAATCATGATCTTTGCAGGAATTGATCTGAGACTGTATGTCACTTATTCAATTTTTGCAATTGCTATCTTGGCTTTGATTGCTTTCACTGCCTATTCTGCAGCAACCAGCGGCAAAAAAAGCATAACAACCATTATCCTGGCCGCAGCACTGGTCGGAATTGTTTTGTTGTTCTATTTTATCTCACCATCCAACGATGTATCAGCTACTCTTTTTGAAAAAACAGGTACATCAATGAGCTGGAGCCCAATTATTGGCGCAGGTCTTTTCACCATTTACACTCTGCTCGCCATTTTTGTAGGTCTGCTCGTTTTCTTTGGTGTGAAAAACGTTATTAATAAATAACCACCGAATTATGGCAAGAAAAGCTCCCGAACTCAATACTGGATCGATGGCAGATATTTCTTTTCTTCTGCTAACCTTCTTTCTGCTCGTATCCAATATTGATACAGATTTGGGATTAGCGAGAAAGTTGCCTCCGATGCCGGATATCGACGCAGAAGTACCTGAAGTCAACGAACGAAATGTATTCGTTGTTCTGGTCAATGCTTACGACATGTTGCTCGTAGAAGGAAAACCCGGTAACATCAACACTCTCCGCAAGGAAGCAAAAAAATTCTTCCTTAATCCCTCCAATGACAAAACCCTGTCTCAAAAGGAAATGGAAAACATTCCTTTCATTGGTCCCTACGAAAAGTCTAAGGGCGTAATTTCGCTCCAGAACGACCGTGGAACTTCCTATGAAATGTATGTGAAAGTACAGAATGAATTGGCCGCCGCTATTAATGAAATGCGCGACGACCTGGCAAAAAGCAAATTCGGCAAACCATTCTCAGAACTCTCAGCCGATTATTCCAAAGCAGTTGCTAAAGCCATTCCTGTGGCCATTTCCGAGGCTGAACCTAAAGATATAGGAGTGAAAAAATAATGGCAAGATTTAAAAAATCAGGTAAAAAGTCTGTTCCAGGCATCAACACTGGATCAATGTCTGACATTATTTTCATGTTCCTTTTCTTCTTTATGGTTATTACTACCATCCGTCAGGCGACTCTGTTTGTACGTATCTCGGCTCCAAATGCAACTGAAGTTCAGAAACTGGAACGCAAAAACCTTGTTTCCTACATCTTCATCGGCGTACCTATCAACACTCGCTCCTATGGCTCTGAACCCCGAATTCAGCTCAATGATCAGTTTGCATCATCTGACGATATAGCTGAATTCATCGAAAAAGAACGCGCTGCCCGTAACGAAGCCGACCGCCAGTTCCTTACAACATCACTTAAGGTTGACAAAAAAGTGAAAATGGGTGTTGTGACTGACGTTAAGCAGGAACTACGAAAAGTGGGTGCTTTTAAAATTAACTACTCTACCAAAAAAGGAAAAGTGACCAATTAAGTCAACTTCTTTTTTGAATTCAAAAACAGCTGTCATCACAAATGGCAGCTGTTTTTCTTTGAGTGCAAGGGGCTGTCTCAAAATTAAAAACCGTTACGATATTCCATCGTTCCGGCCGGTTTTGTAGTTAATAAAGTTGTTCCGGCCGGAATATGGAATCGTCGTATCAGACTCAAAAATAACGATTCCATATCCGCCTGCCATGAGCTTTACCTGAAAAAGCATTGCGGACGATGGAATATTATTTTTGAAGAAACTAACGTTGTGAGACAGCCCCTATAATGCTGGTTTTTCGCTAACTTTGTATCTGAATGAAAAGCATTTCCCTACAGGAACATATCAACCAAAGCCGGATTGCTGCTGCAGCTAATCGCGCCAAAGGAAACCGGCACGGGCAAATCCTTTCCATGCTGTATTCCGATCCATATCATTTCATCGAGGAACTGATTCAGAACGCTGAAGATGCCATCGCCCGGCGAAAAGACAACACCCTGTTCGGATTTGTGAAAATCATCATCGATGACAATGGAATCTCATTCTTCCACAACGGTGATCCCTTCAGCGAAACCGACCTGATGGCCATCACCACATTTGCTTCAACTACCAAGAAAGGATTACCCGGAATTAATCAGATTGGAAAATTCGGTATTGGATTTCGCTCAGTATATGGAATTACCGACCTGCCCGAAATTCACAGCGGAAAACATCATTACCGGATTTCAGATTTTGAAGTGCTTGAAGAATGCGAACCTCGCTTTACTGAAGAATTTACTACTCACATTTTCCTCCCGTTCAAACCATCTGTCAGCGCGGATTTCAGAAATATGCTGAAAAAAAGAATTTGCGGATTGAATCCGGTTTTTCTTTTGTTTCTGAAACAAATAATGCAAATTGAAATTGTGGCTGATGAAGAATCGGTTGTTTTCAGCGCCGAAACAGATAATAAAGAAAAAAACATACTGGTCAAAACAATTGTTTCCAACAAAAACGGCATCAGAAAATCATCGCGCTATATTCTGTTTCAGCGCAGCAGCGGCCCCAATCGTCAGGCGGCCATTGCTTTCCCAATCGACGAGTCCGACCAGTTTATTCCTGAGATAATTCCTCAGGTCGCAGTATATTTTCCGACGCAATTCCATATTGCCCATTCCATCATTGTTCATGGCAGTTTCACAACAACGCCGAATCGCGAAAACATCCCTTTCTCCGAAGAATGGACGCCGGAAAATAATTCCGTATTAGCTGTTTTATCAGATCTGATGCGCATTTCGTTGCGGTCATTGCTCAGCAACAAATTAATTACAACTGATTTCTGGAAACTGTTTTCGTGGAACAATACTTCGCCAGACCCGATATCAGCCTCGATTTCCGAATGTCTGAGCAAGTTTGTTGCTGAAGAAAAATGTCTGGCTGATGCCAGCGGCAAATTGCATACGGCATCCGGATTATGTGTCAGCGAAGATGGAAATTTATTTCACCTGCTTACATCAAAAGATATAGCAAGCATCTACAGTCGATTTGGATTCCTGCATCTAACTATCGCTGCCAACGACAACTTTGTTTCGTTTCTGCGAAAAGTGCACAAATTAAAACTGGCAGATATCGATTCTTTCGCTTTTCATATTGCTGGTCGCGCTGAATTTTTACAAAAAAAACCACTCGGGTTTTATCCGGCATTTTATCGCTTTCTGTCTGAACATCCGCGTTTGTGGGATCTGACACACAAAGGCCGATATTACAATCTGCGCCACAAAGCAATCATTCCAGATAAAAGCAGACGTCTCACAGCGCCATTTTCCGAAAACGAAAAACCGCAGATTTTTATTGGTAAAGCTGCCAACGGGTTTTCGGTCGTTCATCCGGAACTGGCTTCGGATGCCGATTGCATGAACTTTTTCGCCATGCTTGGCATTCCCGATTTTGCACCGGGATTGACCGAGGCTGACATGCTTATGCGTCGTTTCAAAGAGAAGACGGCATCGGCCTGGTGGCGCAATCTGTTTGAACTTTATGTTTCTTCGGAAGTCAGCGTAAAAGAAAGAATCCGCGAAAAATTAAAGGATCTGAATTGCCTTCCGTGCATTGAATCACAAAGCGGAAACAAAGTTTTTGTAAAACCTTATCAGGCCATTATTCCGGATAAACAGCTAACGACATTTCTTTCGTTTCACAGATCATTATTTGTAAATCCGCAGCTGATCACGTTTTTAGCCACACATGATATTTCTGTTTCACGTTTCAATCATTTTCTGACTGAACTCGGTGTCAACAACGGACTAAAATTTATTGAAACAGAAACCGCACTTGACGACAATCGTAAATCAGCGCTGAGAGCCGGTTTTGAGCAATTTCCCATTGTACGTGAAAGAGTCATTGACTGGACAATTGAAGGACTCGACTCATTCCTTACGCATCCGACGCCCGCTGCGGCGGCGGCATTGTGGTTTCTGCTCGGCAAAGTCGATGAAAAATTCCGCAAAGCTTCCTACACCTTTGAATCGTATGTGCGGAGCGAAACCGTGCATTTTACTCCGGCTTATATTTCTCAACTGAAAATAGCACAATGGATATTTGATGAGCAGCTGAATCCCGCATCAACACAAGGGTTTTCAGCCAGTAAACTTCATAGCTGTTTTAATCAGGCCAGTCCTGAATCTATCTGGATGGCCGAAGAATTGGGAATGATCACCGACCATATTTCTGCTGAAGAAAAAGAAATTCTTTCCGTCATCAGAAAACACAAGCTGAACGCAGGATCGCTGCAAGAGCTGATTAACAGTAATAATTCAGACATTGTCTTTTTTCAGTATCTGCCGTTGTCCGGAATTTCAGTAAACAATAAAAACGCAATCGAATCATCCTCCGCAAACCTGAAATCAATACTTGCCTCTTTACCATTTGCAACAAGGTCGTCGCAAAGCTGGGACCAATGCCTGTTTGAAGAAAAATCGCAAATTCTGAAAAATCATTTGCTTAGTTCTGTTCTATCAGAATCGAAACGATTGCAACCTGTCATCGAAAATCCAGGCCACGTACAGATTCGACAGGATTTGCTGATTCTGACCCATTATTTTACAGGAGTCCGGCCTGCAGCTGGTGAGGCGATATTGATGCCCGCCACTTTTGCAACCCATATAAATGAGCGTCCGGAAAGATTGGACACGGGGTTGTATGTTTTCAATTTAAGCGACAACACTTGTGTTGAAGTTGCTCCTGAAAATCTCAGCGATTTTCTGAAAAACAATACCCTTGCATTTATTAATTCAATGAAGCTGGCCAATGATTGAACTACATTCTTTCGAAGAACACCTGAGCAATCTTTGCCCTGAATTCCGCAATAAAAAATATTTGCTGGGCATCAGTGGTGGCATTGACAGCATGGTCATGCTGCATCTGTTTCAGAATGCACAGTTGAATTTTGCAGTCGCACACTGCAATTTTCAGCTTCGGGGCGAAGAAAGTAACCGCGACATGAATTTTGTTTTCGATGCAGTGAAAGAAAATAAGTGCAGACTTTTTGAAACAAGATTTGAAACAAAAACATTTGCGCAGAAAAACCGGATGAACATTCAGGAAGCCGCGCGAAAACTGCGATACAACTTTTTTACGGAAACGGCGGCCAATAATGGATTTGACTATATCTGCACAGCACACAATCGCGACGACGTTGTTGAAACCCTCATCATGGGCCTGAACAGGCGCGGAAGTCTGACTACTTTGGCCGGCATCCGCGAAATTGAAAATCAGCTGCTGCGTCCGATGCTCGATTATTCAAGGGCCGAAATTCAGGATTATGCAGCCCGCAACATGATTTCGCATGTCGAAGACAGTTCAAACATCAGCGACAAATACCTCCGCAATAAAATCCGCCATCATTTGATCCCATTGCTCGAAGAAATTATGCCTGGCTTCATTGAACGCGCTGCTGGTTCAGTTTCGTTTCTCCGCGATTATCAGAAATATTTTGCTTCGGCAACTGAAACCGAACTCGCAAAGTTCGGAGACCCGAACAAGGAAGGCCTTGATTTGCTGAATCTGATCCAACATCCTTCGGCAAACCTGCTGCTCATGCAGTTTTTGCTGGGTAATGGATTTTTTCCGGCCGACGCTGCTGAAATCCTCAAAATCACCAATCATTCTGAGCCACGGGAGTTTCTGGCGCCAGAAAAAACACTGCATGTCCATCGGGGAAAAATGATTCTGAGAATGCAGGACACAACCGACGACACCCACATCTGGTATATCGACGAGGATCTCGACACCTCGATGCTTCCAATAAATCTGAAAGCTGAATGGGTCGTAGTTAGCTCGGAAGACGAGGTAAAAACCGGAGTTAACACCGTATTTCTGAATCCCGATGAAATAATTTTTCCGCTTTTCGTCAGAAAATGGCAAGCCGGCGAACGCTTCATGCCCATGGGAATGTATCAGCAAAAAAAAATAGGCGATTTCTTCACTGATCTCAAAATCACTGTCGCAGAGCGCGATAGGGCCATGGTGTTACACAGTGGCTCTCGCATTGCCTGGCTGGTTGGCTACCGCGCCGATGAACGTTTCCGAATCCGAAGTTTTCCGTCGCAAGCACTTAAGTTGCAAATACTCTGAACAATTTCTTAATTTTGCTCCGTTATATATTTAAATTTCCAGATATGAATTTCCGCAGATTATTACTCACGCTGGCAGTACTTTTCACAGTCGCTGCAACGCAGGCTCAGCTGGTAAAACCAGTTAAATGGGCTACTCGTGTTGATAAAGTTTCGGACACTGAAGCCAATGTTGTGCTCACCGCAACCATCGATCAGGGCTGGCATTTGTACTCGCAGTACAATCCGGCAGGCGCTTCGTTGCCCATGGTTTTCACCATCACGCCTTCGAAAACTTTTGCTGCAGTCGGAAAAGTAGCAGAATATCCAAAGCCTACAGAATTCTATGAAGAAGTCTTTAAAGTAACCGAAAAATTCTGGACAGGAAAAGCATATTTCACACAAAGAATAAAGGTATTATCGGATAAAACCTTTGATTTCGCGATCAGTCTCAGCGGGCAGGCCTGTCAGGAAGACGGTTTCTGCGTTCAGGTCGAAGATGACCTGGTCATAAAAATTGATGGCAGCCAATACAACAAGGAAAATCCGGTTGACACCACGGCCATTGCTGTTGTTGATTCAAATAAAGCAGAGACAGATACCAGCAAAACTGAAACTGCAGTAATTTCACCCGATGGCGAAGATATTAATGGAGCAGGAACATCAATCTGGGGAGTCATTATCGAAGCTATTCTCTGGGGACTATTTGCGCTGCTCACGCCCTGCGTTTTCCCCATGGTTCCAATGACTGTTTCCTACTTTCTGAAAGGAAGTGAAAATAAGACCAAGAGCCGCTTCAACGCTTCAGTTTTCGGAATCAGCATTGTCACATTATACACCATCCCCATTGCCATTCTGATTGGAATCACCTATTTTATTGGCGGAGAAGCCATAACTGCCGATATTTTCAATTGGCTCAGTACACACTGGATTCCGAATATTCTCTTCTTCCTTATTTTTATGATTTTCGCAGCATCTTTCTTTGGTGCATTCGAAATAGTGATGCCATCATGGGCCACATCCAAAGCCGATTCCAAAGCCGATAGCGGTGGTATTTTCGGTTCGTTTTTCATGGCGCTTACCCTTGTACTTGTCTCCTTCAGCTGCACAGGACCTATTGTTGGAACCATTATCGTCAAGTCAACACAAGGTGCAATCTGGGAGCCCATCATTACTATGCTGGCCTTCTCTACCGCATTTGCACTGCCTTTCACGTTGTTTGCATTCTTCCCTTCATGGTTGAAGAATCTTCCAAAGTCAGGCGGCTGGCTCAACTCCGTAAAGGTTGTGCTTGGTTTTATTGAAGTTGCACTTGGTTTCAAATTCCTCAGCGTAGCCGATCAGGTCTATCATTGGGGCATTCTCGACCGCGAAACCTACCTCGCCATCTGGATTGTTACATTTACGTTACTCGGCTTCTATCTTCTTGGAAAACTCAAATTCAAACACGACAGCGAAGTGAAATATGTCAGCGTGGGCCGGCTTGGAATGTCCATCGCGGTATTTGCATTTGTTGTTTACATGATTCCTGGAATGTGGGGTGCGCCTTTGCGCGTTCTGTCAGGATATTTGCCTCCACAGCAGACCCTCGATTTCGATATGCCCCGAATTGTACGCGAAGCAGCCATGCTGAATGGCGGCGGTAATGGCGAATCATCGAAACTCTGCGAAAAACCCAAATTTGAAGACATTCTGCCAGCTTTGCCGCACGGCCTCGAAGGTTATCACGATTTCGACCAGGCATTGAAATGTGCAAAAGAACAAAACAAGCCCTTGTTTCTCGATTTCACGGGCCATGGCTGCGTCAACTGCCGCGAAATGGAAGCCAATGTCTGGAGCTCACCGGAGGTCTTGAAACGCCTCAAAAACGATTTCATTGTAGTGGCTTTATATGTCGATGACAAAACCGAACTTCCCGAATCGGAATGGATCACATCGACCTACGACGGCAAAGTGAAAAAAACCATTGGCCGCAAATTTGCCGATCTGCAGGTAACCCGCTACGAGCAAAATGCCCAGCCCTATTACTGCCTCCTCGACACCAACGGAAAAGATCTGATTAAGCCCCGCGCCTACAATCTCGACGTTGATGCTTTTGTTGAATTTCTCGACAACGGATTGAAAGAATTCAAGGCGCGACAGGGGAAATAAAAATAATAGAAATGTCATTCTAAAGCAGGCTGCGGCCTGCTTTTTTGTGATTAAAAACTATTCCGCTCAATCAATTTCTCAATCCAGTTGGCAGGCGCCTGATAATCGATATTAATCAATTTTTCAAAAAGCTTTTCGGCGTCAACGTCCGAAACAATGGCTTTAAGGTGATCTTCGCGCACAAATTTTTCTCGCACCGCATTCTGCATCATTGCAAGCAAGGGATCGTAATAATTTTTTGTATTGAGCAATCCGATGGGTTTCATCTGTAATCCAAGCTGCACAGCGGTCGCGACTTCAAACAATTCATCAAAAGTTCCGAATCCGCCTGGTAGTGCGATACATGCATCGGATTTTTCAAGAATGACATTTTTGCGTGTTGCCATCGAATCCGTTACAATCAGCTCTGAGAGCCCGTTGTGAACAACATTCTCCGACATAAAAAAAGATGGAACCACGCCGGTGATATGCATTTTCAGTCGCAATGCCTCTTCGGCAACAACTCCCATCAAACCGGTACAGCCAGCTCCATAAATAATGGATATTCCGTGTGCATGCAGCACCCGCACCAGTTCTTCGGTCGCTTCGGAGTATCTCTTATCGGCACCAACTGAAGAGCCGCAGAAAATGGCAACTGATTTAATGTCTTTTTTCTCATTCATGCTGCAAAGATAAGGATTGCAGTAAAAAAAATCATGCGGCAAATTAGGCCTTATGCCTATTTTATAATTACTTTTGCACTTACAAACTCTTGGTAGCTCAGCTGGTAGAGCAATTGACTCTTAATCAATGGGTCGGGGGTTCGAATCCCCCCCGGGAGACTAAAAGCCACTCTTTTTTAGGAGTGGCTTTTTTGTTTTACACAAAAATGAAACAATTACGATATTCCATCGTTCCGGCCGTTTGGAATTTATTATAGCCACCTCGGCCGGAATATGGAATCGTCGTAATAACTACAAAAACAACGATTCCATATCCTCCCGATCCTTTGTCTCTGTCGGACGATGGAATATTGTTTTTGAAGAAGCTGTTGTTTGGTTAGCTACCAACCAATAATAGGCACGTTATTTCACTTCATTATTTCGCAGGCGAAGCAATTCCGGCAATGCTCAGGCGAACGCCTTCGACCGCCAGCAGATGTTTGGCGCAGGCCTCAATGGTCGCACCGGTTGTAATCACATCATCGACCAGCAGCACGTGTTTTCCCTGAATCTTTTCGGGATTTCTGACAGCAAACATGTCTTTCACATTCTGATAGCGGTCCCAACGATTTTTCTTTGTCTGTGTCTCAGTAAATTCAACGCGAACAAGCACATCTTCAATAATCTCAGTCGGAAAGCCCTGAATGAACCCATCGGCAATCACTTTACTTTGATTATAACCACGAATTCTCTGCTTTTTTGGATGCAAGGGAATTGGGATAACCGCATCAATATTGGCATATAGAGCCGATTCTGCAAGCATTTTTCCAAGCCGGCGACCAAAATAAACGCCGACCTCGGGTCGGTTTTTATATTTCAGCTGATGCATCATATGCTGTATCAATCCGCCTTTATCGTAAAAACACATGGCCGTTGCATTTTCAATTTGCAGCTTCCCGAAAAAGAGCTGAGCCACTGGATTGTCGCTGTAGGTATGATAATCTGTTTTCGCAATTTTTGATAGACAGGAAAGACAAATGGTCTTTTCACCACGCATGAGACTTTCACCGCAACCACAGCATAAATCAGGGTAAAACAACTGAAGGAGTGAGCCAAAAATCATGTATCAAATAAATTTGCCTATTTTTCGTTCAAAAGTAATAAATTTGCACTTCATTTCACTAGTACAACGTTTTATGGAAAACACAGATTCCCAGCAGAAAAAAAGCAGAACCTATAAGATCATCATAGGGCTGCAATTAATCATCATAGCAATACTTGCTGTTCTTCTTTTCACCACAAAATCAAGCGTCGATACCGTCGTTCTTGAAAAGGAAAAATCGGTTCAAATGTCCGAAGAGTTACAGGTTGAACTTGACTCCCTGATGGCTGAACATGATAAAATCAAGAAAGAATATGGCTATCTGAGCGATCAGCTTACCTCAAAAGACAGCACCATTTTGTCACAGGCCAAGGAAATTGAAACGCTGATCAATTCTCAGGCTGATTACCGTCGCATCAAGAAAAAACTCGACGCGCTCAGGCAAATCACGCAGGGATATGTTGGTCAGATTGACAGTCTCTATCGGGTGAACCAGTCGCTAACGAACGAAAACACAAAAATAAAAGGTGATCTGGACAATGCGAATAAAAAAGCCGACGATCTCACTAAAGAAAAGGATGATCTTTCAACAAAAATCAACGATGCTGCATACCTGAAAGGATATAATGTTACAGCAACCGGCTATAATATGAAATCAGGCACCAAGGAATCAATTACTGATCGTGCTCGCAAAGTTGAACTCATTCGTGTTTGTCTGACCATCGGCGAAAATCCGCTGGTGTCTGCAGGCCAGAAGGACGTTTATGTGCGCATTGCCCGTCCCGATAATATTATTCTCACTCAAGGCAGTTATTCATTCATTTATCAGGGACAGCGCATTCAATACACCTCAAAAACAGTTATCAACTACACTCAGAAATCATCTTCAGTTTGTATTGATTATCCGCGCGACAACATTGATCTCCCCGTAGGAAAATACCACATTGCTGTCTTTGCCGATGATCACGAACTCGGCCAGTGCACCATCACGCTGCGATAAAAAATATTTGCTGATTTTTAAAAGGCTCAATCTTCAGGTTGGGCCTTTATTATTTTGTTCACGGCGTCGAAGACCTTTCCTGTTTCAAATCCTTTAGAAATTCCGAAACGGACCAGTTTTTCGCGCTGTTTCAGTGGTTCATCCTTTGTTAAAGTCTTCAGCTTTTTTCGAAGCCAGCTAAGGAGCAACTCATTCTGATCTTCGGGCTGGAAATCCGAAAGATAATTATCAATCATGCTATCAGCAATGCTTTTCTTTCTGAGTTCCATTCTAATCTTCACCGGTCCCCAGCCTTTCTGCCTGATTTTGCTGCGCACAAACAATTCTGTAAATCGCTCCTCATTCACAAAACCATTTTCCTGTAGGTGCGTTAGCAGCGATTCCCAATACTCCCTGGGGACATTTAGTCTGGTCAGCTTTGTCTTTACTTCCGAAACACAACGCTCCTGAAAAGCGCAATACTTCTCGAGTTTCGGCATCATCTGATTAATCAGAAATCCGGGAATATTACTTTCCACCTTAAAAATTTAAATGGTAATCTCTTCGCTTCTGGCGTTGAAGACGTGATATTCCAGCACATGATAATTGCTGGCCGGCTCTATTTTCAGTTTACAGCGAAGCTTTTTCTTCCAGGTTTTTGCAATGTTTTTGAAAAAGCCCTGGGTGAGATAAGCATAAATAAAAGGCGACGTATATAGAACCAGAACCTTCTCATTCTGTTCGTTCGCAAGAAATGTAATTGTGTTTTCAATCTCATCAATGATAAGAGAATGGGCTTTGATTTCGCCGGTTCCATTGCAAACAGGACATTTTTCGAGAACTTCGACGTGAGTCTCTGGTCTTACGCGCTGCCGTGTGATCTGAACCAGACCAAATTTACTTGGCGGCAAAATAGTATGCTTGGCTCTGTCGTGCGACATTTCTTCAACCAACTTCTCATACAGCTTACGGCGGTTGGCTCCCTGGTGCATGTCGATGAAATCGACTACGATAATACCACCAAGATCGCGCAATCTAAGCTGCCTGGCAACTTCCTCGGCCATTTCAAGATTGGCGGCCAGCGCATTCTGCTCCTGATCTTTTCCGCTGTCAGCCTTGTATCCGCTGTTTACGTCAATCACATGAAATGCTTCGGTGCGTTCAATAATCAGATAGGCACCTGATTTCAGCGTTACCTTCTGTCCAAACAACGATTTGATCTGTTTGTCAATACCGGTGGCTTCAAAAACCGTCGATTTGCCTTTATGCAACTTCACGATGTCGATCTGGTCAGGAGCAATGCTGGATAGATAACTTCTGAGCTCGGTGTACATTGTGTTGTCATTGACAATAATGCTGTTGAACGACGCATTGAGCAAATCGCGCATTATTGTGAATGAACGGTCGAGTTCACCCAGAATTTTCACAGGAGGCTTGGCGCTGCGTAAAGACAGCAGCATGCTGTTCCAGCGACTTACCAGATCATCCATATCAGCCTTGAGTTCATCAAAACTTCTGTTTTCGGCAACCGTTCTGACAATAATGCCAAAGTTTACCGGCTGCAAACTTGAAGCAATTTTTTTAAGTCTTGCTTTTTCGCTCAGATTTTTGATTTTGTGACTGATGGAAATCCTTTTTGAAAAAGGAACCAGCACCAGATAGCGGCCGGGCATGCTGAGTTCGGTAGTTATCCTCGGACCTTTGGATGAAATAGGTTCCTTGGCAACCTGAACCAGAATGCTGGCACCCGTACTGATAACATTGGTTATTTTCCCGGTTTTTTCGATATCGGGCTCCTGCTTATACGTTTCAACAGAAACCTGACTTCCGGCCATTATCTCTTTCTGATATTTAATCAGGGTTTTTACCTGAGGTCCCAGATCGAGATAATGGAGAAATGCATCTTTTTCGTAGCCGACATCAACAAAAGCGGCATTCAATCCTGAAATAATCTTTTTGATTTTTCCAAGATAGAAGTCGCCTACACCGAAGTCGTGGGTTCCACGTTCGGCGTGTAATTCGACCAACCGCTTATTTTCAATAAGGGCAATCTGCACTTCTCCCGAAGCGGCATCAATGATTAGTTCCTTGTTCATGTATTGAACTACTTATGCGGAAAACCCGCAAAAGAAAGCCTGGAAGCTATTTTTTCTTTTTGTGCCTGTTTTTACGCAGTCTTTTCTTCCTTTTGTGTGTCGCCATTTTGTGACGTTTTCTCTTCTTTCCACTTGGCATAGAGCAGTATTTTTAAATTATTTTTTTCCTTTTTTCACACTTTCCACAAAAGTCTTTGCAGGCTTAAATGCAGGGATATTATGAGCCGGGATGATGATGGAAACTTTCTTGGAGATATTTCTTCCTGTTTTCTGTTTGCGGTGCTTGATAATGAAACTGCCGAAACCTCTCAAATACACGTTGTCACCATTTTCCATTGCATTCTTCACAACGTCCATAAATGTCTCAACTGCACTCTGAGCAGTAATTTTTTCAATTCCAGTCCGATTCGAGATTTCAGCAACAATGTCAGCCTTTGTCATAATTATGTTGTTTAAAATTAACGCCTTAGTAGGTGTTTGGGGGTGCAAATATAGAATTTTTTTTGCACATGCAAGATTATTTTCCAGGATTTCTCAAATTTGCACTTATGAATTCATGCGCTGATAAAAGTCTTTTCAAACTACTCGTAAATTGGTATTCACAGAATAAAAGACCATTGCCATGGCGCGAAACAGCCAATCCGTACCATATTTACATATCCGAAATTGTATTTCAGCAAACCCGGATTGATCAGGGAATTAGCTATTATAATAGTATAATCGATAAATATCCCGATTTTATTTCGCTTTCGAAAGCCGGTGAAAAAGATTTTCTGAATATTTGGCAGGGGCTGGGATATTATTCCAGAGCGCACAACATTTTGAAAGCTGCCGCAATAATTGCTGAAAAATACAGCGGGAAGCTTCCAAACGACTATAACAAGCTGCTCGAACTACCTGGAATTGGCCCCTACACTGCAGCAGCAATCGCTTCCATTGCTTTTGGGCTGCCCTGCCCCGTGGTTGATGGCAACGTAAAAAGAGTAATCAGCCGCCTGCGATGCATCGGAATCCCGCTTGATAAAACTGGTCTGACCAACGAAATTCAGGAAGACCTGAATCAACAGATTCATCATTTCAATCCTTCAGATTTCAACCAGGCGTTGATGGAACTGGGGGCTTTGGTCTGCACACCCGCTAATCCGGATTGTTCTGGTTGTCCGGTCAACAAATACTGCTGCGCATTTAAAACGGGAACTACTGAAAAGTATCCGGTCAAAGCAGTCACTAAAACAAAACCCTCAGTTTTTATTAACTACTACGTCGTTTTCAGTAATGATAAAAAGGATTCATTGTATATGGTGCAGCGGGAAAATGAAAAAATATGGAAAGGTCTGTACGAGTTTCCCTGTCGTGAATCAGCTGAATCAGAAGCTTCGGTAAACACAGTTGAACCGATATTTCCGACTGATTTTCCCTTTGAGCAGTCAAAACTTGTTTATTCGGCCAATCATGTTTTGACTCATCGGATGATTCATGCATCATTTTACGAAACTGTGTTCAAAAATAAGGTGCCGCCACACTGGATTAAAATTCCGGTTTCCAGGGTTTCGTCCATGCCTGTCCACCGGCTGATTCAGCTGTATCTGGAGCATTCACAGAAATCAAAGAATAAATAACCATCTATTTTGTATCTTTGTAAAAAAAGTAAGATGAGAAGCATCAATAAAGTTATTTTGATTGGGAATGTAGGGAAAGACCCGGAAGTAAAAATTTTTGAAGGTGGCCGGAAAAAAGCCTCATTTTCTCTCGCTACAACTGAAAAATATCGCGATAAAGCAGGGGCCGAGCAATCTGTGACCGAATGGCATAACATTGCTGTCTGGGGACCTCAGGCCGAAGTGATTGAAAAATACGTTCGCAGAGGTAGTCCGCTTTTCGTTGAAGGGCGCATCCAATATCGTGAATATACCGACAAAGACGGAGTAAAAAAACGATTTACAGAAATCACCCTCGACAATTTTTCCATGCTTGGCACTCGCTCAGCTCAGGATGGCGGAACTGAAATCACCAACACAAATACCTCCGCAGATTCAGGAAGTGATCCACTGAATACCCCATTAAACAACGGAAACGATGACCTTCCTTTCTGACATTTGCAATATGCTAATGGTCTGTATCTGTCACTAACAAAATGGAATCAATTCTGTTTCTTATCATTCCTTCGTCAATCATTCTCATTCTCTTTGCATTTCTGAGAATTGCAGAATCAGCGTTTATTAGGATTACAACCGAATTTCTTGACGAAATCGAATCTCCTACCCCTTCGGACTACCGGACTGACGGTTTTCTGGATAAGCCTGCCCCTGTTTTGGTTGCTTTTTCAATATTGAAATACACCTTAATAATTCTGCTCACCATCGGCGTTTTCATAGCCGGCCAGATTTATTTGCCCGATACTTCATTTTATCTCCGATCTTTACTGGCCCTTGTTTCTGTCTGGGTTTTGATCTGGGTTTTCGGCGAAATAGTACCCGGTTTGTTCAGTAACTGCAATGAACAAAAAGCATTTCAATCCAGTTTTTTCATCATGGTTCCAGCCATATCATTGTTTTCAATGCTCCGGGGAGTGCTTGGTTTTTCATTTGCCCGCCACGAAAGTCGTATTTCGCGTAAAGACATGATCTCCATCAGCGATATTTCGGATGCTATTGAAAATTCCGAAGTCGAAGACGAAGAAATAATGGAAAAACAGCTGATTCAGGGCATCATTAAATTTGGTGATCTCGAAGTCAAGGAAATTATGCGGGCACGGATAGATGTTGCCTCCATCCGCTTCGAAACATCCTTTTCAGATGTCATGGACAAAATGCTCGAAGCCGGTTACTCGCGCTACCCCGCCTACGGCACCAGCCTCGACGACATCAAAGGCGTTATTTACATCAAAGACCTGCTGCCAGCTTTCCGCAACGGTGAGAAAGATTACAACTGGCAAAAACATATACGTCAGGCAATGTTTGTTCCTGAAAACATGAAAATCTCACAGCTGCTGGTTGATTTTCAGACTCAAAAAACGCATCTGGCTGTGGTCGTAGATGAATATGGCGGCACCAGCGGGATTGTCTCTCTCGAAGATGTGTTGGAAGAAATTGTTGGCGAAATAAACGATGAACATGACGCCGACAGTGACCAGATCCTGGCCAGAAAAGTTAGCGAATATGAGTATGTTTTTGATGCAAAAATTCCAATCCACGATTTCACCCGTATAGCCGGTCTTGAAAGTGACCTGTTCGATAGATATGAAGGCGAGGTGGAAACACTGGGCGGAATCATTCTCAGTATTCATGGCAATTTCCCGGTGAAAAACCAGACAGTTGTATACAAAAATGTTGAATTTACCGTTTTATCGATGAGCAAACACCGCATCGGAAACGTAAAAGTGAAAATAAATGAAACCAATCAGGAATCTTAGCGCAGTTATTTTTGTGATTGCTTCGATCACCATTGCTTCATGCGGTAATAGCAGCGATTCGTACTATCCAAAATCACGCGGGTTTTTTCGCATCGATCTGCCTGAAAAAAAATATGTAACCTTCGATTCCGTCTATCCTTTCACATGCAGGATTCCTGAAACCGCTCAAATCGTTTCTATTGAAGGCAATGAGCCGGGATCAATTTGGTTCAATCTGATTTTTCCAACCTACAACGGGTCAGTAAATTTCAGCTACAAAACAATAAACGGGAATCTCTACCAACTTACCGAAGATGCCAGGGAGTTTGCCAATAAGCACATCGCCAAAGCCAATGAAATAAAGGAAATTCGTGTCTCTCATGTCGAAAACAATGTTTACGGGCTGATTTACGACATCGAAGGCTCCAACTCAGCTTCGCCTTATCAGTTTTATCTCACCGACAGCACAAAGCATTATTTGCGTGGTGCAGTATATTTTAATCACATTCCAAATAACGATTCCATTGCGCCCATCATTCAACGCGTCAAAGAAGATCTCGATACACTGATGGGTAGCTTGAAATGGAAAAATTGAATTTCCAGACATAAAAAAAGGCTGCCTGAAAAAGCAGCCTTTTTTTATGCGATTCTGATAATTACAGCATTCCCAGTTTTGCTTTCACAAACGGCATAATATCATCGGAGTCCTGATAATAAATCAGAGCACCTGTGCCAGTGTCAAATACGTAATTATAGCCTTTTTCCACTGCTACTTCGTCAATGGCTTTTTTGGCTTTATCAATCAGGGGCTGAACTAGTTCTGCTTCTTTTTTAGACAAGAGTTCTTGTGCCTGTGTTTTAAAATCGTCAATGCGGGTCTGCAGATCAAGCAATTCTTTCTGTTTCATTTCTTTGATGGGTTCCAGAAAGCTTGTCTCGTTGGTCATGTAGTCCTGATATTTGGTCTGAAACTCATTGTTCATAAGCGTCAACTGGTCTTCAAGACTTTTTGCATATTCCTGCAACACTTTCTGAGCAGAATCACGACCAGGCATTTCAGCCATTAGTTCGTTGGTATTGATATGCCCAAGTTTTAATTTTACCTGAGCCTGAAGCGACTGAACATTTACAAGCAGCAGCAGAGAAAAGAACAAAACAAATACGTTTTTCATAAAATGGAATTTTGTGCAAAGTTAAAAGATTTATTCATTTGTATTCAGTCCGCCCGCTTTGTAGCCCAGCTTTGCCAGAACTTCATCGCTTTTATCGTGTTTTTCGCTGGCGTAAATGAGTGTAGTGTTGCCGGCGCGGTCGAAAATTACAGCAAAAGTACCTTCTTCTGCAAGTTCTTCAATGGCATTATACACTTTTTCCTGAATGGGTTTTACTAGCTCCTGGCGTTTTTTGTAAAGGTCGCCTTCTGTTCCGAAATATTTTTTCTGCAGATCTTTGGCTTCCTTTTCCTTAGCAATAATTTCGTTCTGTCTTTTTGTTTTCATATCCTCAGAAAGTAAAAAAGATTCTGACTGATACGATTTGTAAAGCTTGTCGATTTCGGCAAATTTAACCTCAAGTTCCTTCTGCCATTCCAGGCTCATTTCATCAAGTGAGTTCTGAGCGGTCTGGTAATCCGGAATGTTTTCAAGGATATACTGGGTGTCGACATAAGCAAACTTCTGAGCACTAACAAACATCGATGCAAGTAACAGAGCAGCGAAAAAAAAGATTCTGGTTTTCATAGTTGAGTTCCTCCGACTTTTATTTGAACGTTGTATTAATCAATTGAAGAGTTGATTGAGAAGTGGAATTGTCCCTCCCATTTACTCTGAATTCCGGGCACGTTGTCAAAAGGTATGCCATAATCGAGACCCAGCAAACCAAACATAGGTAAGTAAATTCTTACGCCAAGTCCGCCACTTCGTTTAACTGCAAAGGGATCAAATTCCTCGAATTTCAGCCAGGTATTGCCGGCCTCAAGAAACGATAGCAGATAAATAGTTGCCATTGGATTGGTCGATATCGGATAGCGCAGCTCCATGGTATATTTGCTGTAAATAGTCCCACCAATGGATGCATTGGAGCCATCGCGAGGTGTCAGCACGGAATTCCCGTAACCACGCATCCCAATAATCTCACGTCCGTCAAGTGCAAATCCCGAAAGTCCGTCGCCACCCAAATAGAAGCGCTCGAATGGAGACAACCCAACATCCTTGTTCCACATGCCCAGGAAACCAAACTTAGTTCTTGTCATAAGGACCAGATCTCCGAAAAGTTTAGTGTAGAGGGTTGCGTTGAATTTCCATTTATGATACTCCAGCCATTTGAATTTTTCCTGGTCAGTAGCCGTAGTATAATCCTTGTCGGTAAAATAGGAATATGGCGGAGTAAAAGTTACAGAAGCGGAAATCTCTGAGCCCGATTTCGGGAAAATGGGATCATATGATGAGCTGCGGCTCAATGCAATTCCAAAATTCACGTTGTTGGCATTTCCCGAAGTGAAAGAATAGGTTTGGAAATATTCATCAAAATTGTAAAACTGATAGGAAAGAGTGAAATACTCCATAAAATAATCATCGGGCCATTTCAACCTTTTTCCAAGACCGACGGAAGCACCTGAAATATTCATCACCTCTCTTTCAAGAAGTTTACCACTGGTATTGTAGGTCCCGTCATCAGCTTTGGAAATCCCATTTGTCTGCACCGAATGAAAAAATGATATGCTCAGTGCATTTGGTTTCTTGCCACCCAGCCATGGTTCGGTGAACGACATGTTGTAGGATTGATAATAAGTCCCGTTTGACTGACCACGGATACTGAGTTTCTGTCCATCGCCGGTTGGAAGTGGACGATAACTGTCGCCGTTGAAAATGTTGCGCATGGAGAAGTTGTTGAACGACACTCCAAGCGTGCCAACCAGTCTGCCGAGACCCCAGCCTCCTGAGAGTTCGAACTGGTCGGTGGAAGTCTCTTCCACAACATATTCTATGTCTACGGTGCCATCTGTAGGATTTGGCTTTGGATTGACGGCCAGTTTCTCATTATTGAAATATCGGAGCTGCGCCAATTCGCGCTGGGTGCGGATTATATCGGATCGATTGAACAATTGTCCCGGCTTTGTTCTGATCTCACGAAGAATTACGTGATCGTTTGTTCGGGTGTTTCCGACCAGCGTCACCTTATTAATGGTGGCTTGTTTGCCTTCATAGATCTGAATTTCGAGGTTGATGGTATCACCGATAACGCTTTTCTCAACAGGAGTTACAGAAAAGAACAGGTAGCCATCGTCCATATACAGCGATGATATATCGCGGCCGCTCAGGTTATAGAAAAGATTGCTCTCCAGAATTGTCTGGTTATACACATCACCACGCTTCAAACCCAAAATTTCGATCAGCTGTTTATCGGAATACTTGCTGTTGCCCACCCATGCGATGTCGCCAAAATAGTATTTTGGGCCTTCATCTATTTTTAAACCGATCGAAAGTTCCTTTTCATTCTCTATTACAATTGTATCGCTTACTATTGAAATGTCGCGATACCCAAGCTCTTTGTATTTTGCAATTATAGCAGATTTGTCTTTTTCGAATTCGGACCCAATGTATTTTGAAGCTTTGAAAACATGATAAAACTTCTTTTCTTTGGTTTCCTTCATTGTTTTCCGGATCACTTTTTCCTCTACCTGACTATTGCCGGAGACTGCGATTTCCGAAATCTTCATTTTTTTACCACGGTTGATACCAAAATCAATAGTGACCATATTACCTGCAGTCGTGTCGGGCTTTTGAGCGACCTCGACCTGCGCATTATAAAAACCTTTATCAATAAAATGTGAGCGAATAACACGCTTGGCATTCATGAGGGTGTGCTGTGAAACAACATCACCACGCACCAGTTTCAGCTTTTCGCGGATATTATCAGCTTCACTTTTACCAATCCCGGAAATACTGTATTTCGACAACCTGGGACGGTCCTGAAGATAGATATCGAGGTAAATAAAATTACCCTGAACGGCGGTTACAGAAATGATAACCTGTTCAAACATTCCGTTTGAATACACTTTTTCAACCGCATTGCTGATTTCCTCGCCGGGAACTTTTATGGATTGACCGACCCGCAAGCCGGAAACAGAAATTACATTGTCGGCACTTGCGAAAAACTCGCCGCTGACAGTAATGCCAGCAATTTCGTATGGACGCGGGTTTCGATAATCGACACCAATAATTTTATCAGTTTGGGCGCTTACAGCAACATGCAGTAAAACCAGTATCAGACAGCACCACAGAGATTTGAACATGTTCAGTCTTTTTTATCTTGATTCGTAATAATTTGTTCCCCTGTCATTCCATAACGACGTTCACGTGACGAATAGGTTACAAGAGCCTTATTGAATTCGTCTTCGTTAAAATCGGGCCAGGTAACCGATGTAAAATGCAGCTCAGTATAGGCAAGCTGCCACAAAAGAAAATTTGAAATCCGCTGTTCGCCTGAAGTCCTGATCAGGAGATCTGGATCGGGTATTTCAGCAGTATACAGATAGCCTCCGAAAAGTTTTTCATCAATTTCTGCTGTAGATATTTTTCCAGCAGAAACATCCTCTGAAATATTAATTACAGCCCGCAGAATCTCATCCCTTGCGCCGTAATTGAGTGCTATAACAAGAGTCAGCACGCTATTTCCAGCGGTAACATCAATCGATTTATGCAACGAAGCTCTGGCCTCATCCGACAGCCGGCTGATATCTCCAATTGTCAGCAGCCGCACTCCGTTTTTGTTCAGTTCTTCAGTCTCGCGCTCCAACATAAAAACCAGCAAATCCATAATAGCGTCCACTTCTTCCTTTGGTCGTTTCCAATTCTCGGTTGAAAAAGCATAGAGCGTTAGAAATTTTACGCCGGACTTTGCTGCCGCCTTTACAATTGTCTTGACTGTTTCAGCGCCCTGACGGTGACCTTCAGCCCGGTCAAGTCCGCGCGCTTTCGCCCAGCGGCCGTTTCCGTCCATGATTATTGCAATATGCTGAGGGATATCTTTTTGTACAGGTTTTGTCACTGAGATTCGGATTTATAAAATACTGGATTCATTTTTCAGGATTCGGAGGTATTTGGCTTTGAAACTGTCACGGCGCTTGCTCCCTCCCGGGCATGAATCCGATTTGTCTTTAATTTTAAATGTCAGTGTAAGCCCGGCAAAAGAATACCAGTCTTTGGTGGCTGAATTTCCGCGCTGAAAACCGGTCCTGTCTATTTCGCTGTCATCGGATGGATCGGCCAGTGCAGCAGCTACTTCAGTATTCTGTGACATCAGAACCGTAGGATCGGCATAGGTTGTACTCACATCGTCGATATAATCGGTGAAAGTTTTTCGCATGCCCCATTCAATTCCCAATACCGTTGAAGAGCCAATTCCTACTTTAAATCCGACTCCGAAAGGAATGGCAAATCCAGCCAGATTATAGGGACTTCGATCAGGATATGCCGTCGTTCCCTGCCCCTCTGTACCGAGGGACTGCAGATTGTACCAGTCGCCTTTATAATTGCCTTGAGGATTGAACTTGAAAAACGAAGCTCCAACAAAAAGATAAGGGGTAAAGAAATCTTTATCGTGCCCGATTTTAAATTTATAGTAAGACAACTCATACTGTGCGCCAAATTCCATTAAGGGCGAACGAAAGCTCAGGTTTCGGTTCTCGTTATACAGAATCACGCTGTCAGCCGCTTGAAGCGATCCGAACAAGGCATGTAACCGTATGGCCATACGAGAATTCATATTATAACGGTACATTAACCCTGCAGCCGGCTTCGCCTGCATGAAATGCCCATAGGGGTTCAGGTCGCCAATGTAATAAGAGACGCCACCCATTATTCCAAGCTCGTGCTGCTGCGAAAAACCGCTTAAGCCCGCAACCACAATCAGAAAAGAGAAAATAATCCGTTTCATTTCTGCTGGAATAACGTGAAATTGTAGCAATTAGTATATAAATGAGCAACCCATTCTGAGCAAGAATGGGCGGCTGCAAAATTAGGTAAATTTATGGTTGTCTTTCTGTTCAAAATCAGAATTTCGGAATTGAGAATCCGCCACGCGGAATTTTGTAATAGAAAGTAATTTCAGCAAACATGTATGTATCGTGATCGGTAGGGTCTCCACGCTGCATATTGGGGGCTGTTTGGCCGTATACTTCACCAAGACTTGGGTCGGCCATATAAGCAGCAATGTCTCCTTTTTCTATAGCCAGTTCATCGTTGTTGAAATAAGTGCTGCTGCAATCGTCGATATAATCAGTCCAGGTTTTGCGGATACCATATTCAAGGCCGATTGACCATTCACGGCTGATGGCATATTTAAAGCCAAACCCAATCGGAACCACTGGTTGTACGCGGTGGTACGGCTTGCGTGTTTCAACAAGTCCCTGACCTTCTGTACTCAGCGGTTTCAATGCAATCCAGTCACCGTTGTATTTACCCTGCGGATTGAACCACATGAGGCCTACTCCAACAAATACATAAGATTCAATATTGATGTTTCTCCACCCCTGAACTCCGCGGAGTTTGTAACGATGGCCTTCGCGTTGCCGGGTAAGCATCCATTCAAACTGTCCGTTCAATTCAATGATTGGGGTCCGGAAATTTAGATTTCTATTATGGCGGAATAATTCCTCGGTTTTTGCGTCATCACCATTCAGATATGCAAAATGCATCATACCCTTGACGCAATTTGATTTTCCGGTCCTGTAACGGTAACCAATGCTTGTACCCGGCCGGGTTGCAGGCCAGTCAAGGTCGCGCATACCATTTGTGCCAATCTGGTTGGCACCTCCAAGGTCACCCAAAAAGTTGGATGCGCCCAACCCAAAAACGTATTCTTTCCTTTCACGGCGCCATTGCTGGGCTGAAGCCGTATCTGCGATCAGAAAGGCGAGTAAAAATAATATGAGCCCGATGATTCTCATAGTGAATGGTTTAATCCCAATTAAGAGGCAAAGATAATAAAAAAACGTAAATAATAAACTGATTATTCTCTTGAAATAAAAAAATCATTTATTGCGCTTATCCTCTCCCCACATCAGTTTTTCACGGATGACACAAAAAAAGCTGTCTGCGGGCAGGCGTACAAAATTGATGGTAAATGGCGCTTTACGAATCGATACCTTTTGTCCACGATTTAACACAGTCTGATTTGAATCAAGAGAAAGTATAAACGTATCCGTTCGTCCTTCCGGTATAAAAGTGATGACGTCCTTGTCGGAAATAACGATTGGACGGACCGAAAGATTGTGGGGCGCGATAGGAGTAAGAATAAAATTTTCCGCTTCAGGAACCAGAATCGGACCTCCGCAACTAAGGGAATACGCTGTTGAACCTGTTGGCGTTGCCAAAATAATTCCGTCGGACCAGTAACTATTCATGAAATCGCCATTGACCCAGGTGTTGATGGCGATCATAGAACTGGCGTTGCTTTTATGAACCGACACTTCGTTGAGGGCATAGATTTTTTTCCCAAAGAACTGTTCGCAGTCATCAATCTCCAGCACCGTGCGGCCGGAAAGAGTGTAATTCCCTTTTCTGAATTCATCCAGAGCAAGACGGAAATCCTCTTTGCGAACATTTGACAAAAAACCAAGCCGGCCGAAATGAACTCCCATAACAGGAATGCCGCTGTCGCGAATAAGATTCACCGTTTCCAGTATTGTGCCGTCGCCGCCGAGACTTACAACCAGATCGGCAACTCCGGCCACGGATTCATCCTGCTTAAGAAATTTTGTATTCGATGGAAGCGAAAATGCAGCACTGATCTGAGCTTGCATGTGCCCACAGAAGATTGCCTGACCGTTTGTTTGTGAAACAACATCAAGCACCGTCTGGATCTCGTTGTTGAAATCTGAGGAATAATTCCGTAAAAAAACACAAATCCGCATGGTGTAAAAAATTATACCGGTGCTGTGAAATGCAAAAATATGCCTTTTTCACGAAACCGGTTCATTGTAAATTCGAGACGGAAAACTTTGTTGTAGTAAGTCACCAGGTCAATACCTAAACCAGCACCTGCAAGATAATCACCAGCGAGACTATTGCTGATAGAAAATAATCCGCGCTGCGACCATCCCTGATCGAAAAAAATGTTTGCAAAAACCGCAATAGGTACGCGATTGAACTTGCTGGTGCGAATAAGCGGGAGCTTCAAGACCCTTTGCTGCAGAATGTTGTACTTAAGATTATTTCGATGGATTAAAAAATGCCGGGCCGGAATCACCCGGTATTGAAATCCACGGACAAAATCATTTCCATAACCCATAAAACCTGCGGAAGCAAAAGTTTTTCCTTCGTTCAGCGACAAGTAAACTGTTGTGCCAGTGGCAAAATACAATGGTCCTGAAATTTTGAAATATTTTCGCGTAGTGCTTTTAAAATAAAAGCCCTGATCGTTTTTTTCAGAAATTCCCGCTATACCACCCAGATTTATTTCAGCATCAGCATACCATCCTTTAAGTGGATAATTTTTAAAGTCGCGAAAATCGTAGCGGTATTGGTAGTTAAATGAAAATCGGCTCCAGGACTTGGCGGGAGCATAATCCGGATTCAGCAGCAACAACGAATCAGCAAATCTGGTCGATTCGTACATCACCGAAATTTTGTGTAGTTGGTACATCCCTACCCTTCGTGTAGCCGCTGCTGAGGTAAAAAGTCCGGAAAAGGCATAGCTGTCGGGTAGTTTGAGCGAAACCGGCTCATGATCAGATACTGAATATGAAATGGAATGCGACGCCTCAAATCCGGCCGCGGCCGAAATTCCCCAGTTTTGTTTTTTGTCGAGATAAGGCTTGGAATACGATAAACCATATATCTGATTATAACCGGTTTTCAACAAAAGTTTCAGGTACTCCTTGCGCCCACGGAAATTTTCATGATACACATACAGACCGTAAGTGACTTTTTCGAGCGACATATTGCGCAGCCACACATTGAAGTTTCTCTCCTCAATATTGAAATAAGGCGTTGGCCAGATGTACCAGCGCTCTGTCACTTGAATGTGTACGCAGCCACTGTCGCCGAAAACGACTGAAGCAAAATGGAACAGCGAAGTGTTTACAAGGTTTTGTTCGGCCTTCAGAGCCAGGTTCGCAGTGTCACTAATCAGCAAAGAATCTCCGGTTGTGAATGGAATTTCCCTAAAAATCACGCTTTCCTTTGTAACACCATTGCCTGAAACAGAAATATTGCTGACAATATACAGTGAATCGTCTGAACCGGCAAATGAAGCCAATGAAATTATAAAAACAAAAAAAATAAATGGAATCTTCAAAATATCACATATTGAGGTATCTCATCAGCAACTCATATCGATCCTGCAGTATGTCATCAATCATATCTTCGCCGAAAGACGCAACAACATTGTATTCATAACGGGTAAACGTCTGAAGAATTTTTCCGATATCGGAATTATTTACTTTCAGCACCAGCTGCATCATTGTGGAATTAGGCATGGTGCGAACAAAGGACGCAATGATAAGCGCATCGTTCGATTCAACAATATTCGAAATCTGGGTGAGCGAATAGTCAATGACATTCATTTCAATGATGATAATACCACCTGGATTGTTGACGGAAAGGAGCTCAGCCACCACCCTCAGCACCGAATCTGAAAGAATGACACCGGCAAGTATGTTGTTTTTGCCGGTAACAGGAATCAGGCTAAGCTTGTGTTGATATATAGTGCGCAGAATGTCGAAAATATGAGCATTTTCGCTAACCGATGCACCTTGGGTCATGAGCTTGATATTGCCAATGGGTTGTTCAAAATCGTTTAGTCCGAGCAAATCATCCTCTGAAACTAATCCGAGGTACTCTTCATTATTGACAATGGCCAGGTGCGTAATTTTATACTCCTCCATAAGCGTTAAAGCTTCAGAAGCAGATGTGCTGGTTTTCACACTGGGGATGGCAGAAAAATTTATATCGGCGGCAAAAAGGCTCATAATAGATAAAGATACGGGACAAAAATATAATTTTTCAGGCAGCAATGTATTAAATTTGCAAAAAACTTGCTATGACGCGACTAAGTGTTAATATAAACAAGATCGCAACGCTGCGAAATGCACGGGGTGGAAATGTTCCGGATGTACTTCAGGTTGCTGTTGACTGTGAGCGCTTCGGAGCTCAGGGAATCACTGTTCATCCCAGACCCGACGAGCGTCATATCCGCTATGCCGATGTATATGCATTGAAACCGCTGGTGACAACGGAATTTAATATTGAGGGATATCCTTCGGCTGATTTTCTCAAACTTGTACTCGATGTGGTGCCCGATCAGGTCACGCTGGTGCCCGATCCGCCTGACGCGCTCACCTCGAATGCCGGATGGCTCGTGAAAGAAAACATGGATTTTCTGAAAAAAGTGATTGCTGACTTTCATTCAAAAGGAATCCGTGTTTCCATTTTTGTTGATACCGACACTGAGAATATTCTTGCAGCAGCAGAAACAGGAACCGACCGGCTTGAGCTCTACACAGAGCCATATGCCACCCATTTTCCACAGGATAAACAAAAAGCAATTGCATCATTTATCGAAGCCGCCCGGGCTGCCGGAAAAGCCGGGCTTGGACTCAATGCCGGGCACGACCTGAATTTGCATAATCTCCGTTTCTTCGCCGAAAATATTCCGGGACTTCTTGAAGTTTCCATCGGTCATGCACTCATCAGCGACGCTCTATATTTTGGGTTGGAGAACACCGTTCAAATGTATCTGCGTCAGCTGCGACCCGCATGAAACTTTATTTCCGCGAATACGGACAAGGCCAGCCCCTTATAATTCTGCACGGCCTGCTGGGTATGAGCGATCATTGGATTCCGCTGGCCAAACAATTTTCCGAACAATTTCATGTTGTTGTTCCTGATCTGCGCAATCACGGCCAGTCTCCGCACGCTGAAGATTTTTCATACAGGTGCATGCAGTCCGATATAATGGAGCTTCTGAGTGATCTTCAATTAAAATCATGCAATCTCCTTGGTCACAGTATGGGCGGAAAACTGGCCATGCAACTGGCTTTGAATCATCCGGAGAAAGTGGATAAACTCATTGTCGGTGACATCAGCCCGGTTGATTACCCGATGGACGAAGACAATGAAATTGTTCAGGCATTAAACAAAACAAACCTCTCTGCGGTTCATAGCCGCGAAGAATTACAATTTGTCATTCAAAATGCGACCGCAGACAAAATGCTGCAGGGATTGATCCTGAAAAATATTTCGGTGCAAGGATCTTCTGAATTTTCATGGAAGCCTGATCTGGAAAGCATTACAAAGAATCTGCAGAAAATTTATAATTTTCACTGTCACGGATTACAAATCCGCGACAGTGAAAATTGTTATCGGGACCGCGCCAGTGAAAACAGTGAAAAATCCAGTTTCAACAAAGAAACACTATTTATCAGAGGCGGCAACAGTACTTATATTACACAAAATCATCATGCAATTATTTCGGAGCTTTTTCCCCTAAGCGAAATTGTCACGATTGAAAACGCTGGCCATTGGCTGCATGCGGAGAAACCGGCGGAGTTTTACGCGGCCTGTATGAGATTTTTGAAATAAGAATTCCTATTATCGAATTTTTATGGTTTTCGCCGGAAACTGACACAAACTTACCTCCGGCGAATTAAAAAAGGACATTCTCTTTTTGAACTTGTAAATTGTCACTTCAATTTTGACGAAAGATTTTGTATTTTGCCGGGGTTTTTCAACAATGTCGTTTATAAATTATAGCCATGAATACACGTTTAACCGCTCTGCTAATAGCTCTTTCATCACTGCTTTTCTGTCCTACTGCAAATTGCGGTGAGAAATCCATAAATAACCCCGGACCTGATGCCGGCAAAACGCAGTATCTGAGGTCAGTCGCAGCTGACTGTCTGCCGGCTTCAGCATCGGCGGAGCTGAATATTGGTGGTGTGCGTGCCCGCATTAATAATGGCGGTGACATGTGGTGGGATTTAACCGACTTGGCTACATATGAAGTACCACAGGGTTCAAACAGACACTCTATGTTTGCCGGAGCTTTGTGGGTAAGTGGAACTGACTTGAACGGCAATATAAAGGTGGCCGCACAACGCTACCGCCAAAACGGACAAGACTTCTGGCCCGGGCCACTTACCATCGACGGGACTGCGGAAACAGATGCCAGTTCTTGTCAGCATTATGATTTCATCAAAACAATTTATCGGCAGGACGTGGTCGATTTTATAAATCATTTCGAGAATCCAACCTTATTTCCAAATTACAATATCCCAAACTATTTCTTCACATACCCCGCTCACGGCAACTCCAACCTGGGCCAATCGCATTATCTGGCGCCATTTTACGATTATAACGAAAATGGCGAGTATGATCCCTATTCCGGCGATTATCCATACTACGACATCGACAACAATCTTTGTCACCGACCGGATCCCACTGCAGAAGACATTTATGGAATAACAAACGGTGGCGTTCTTTTCGACCAGGCACTGAAAGGTGATCAGACGTTGTGGTGGGTATTCAACGACAAGGGAAACACCCATACAGAAACAGGAGGTACTGCTATTGGTATTGAAGTACGTGCACAGGCCTTTGCTTTTGCTACCGGTGATGAAATAAACAATATGACTTTCTATTCCTTTGAAGTCATTAACCGTTCCTCTCAAACTTTATATGAAACATATCTGGGCTTCTTCACAGACTTTGAAATTGGCTACAGCAACGATGACTACGTTGGGTGCGACGTGCTACGTGGTCTCGGCTATTGTTACAACGGAGATGACTTTGACGAGGATGGCGGCGGAAGTTTTGGATACGGAAATCAACCCGCAGCAGCAGGAGTCGATTTTCTGAAAGGGCCTTATATGGATCCCGATGGCATTGATAACGGCGCATTTGTGCAGCATGTTGATTCCCTGGGAACTCTCTGGTTTGAAAACTGCAATGCTGCTGTAAATGGAAGCAATTTCGGTAACGGTATTGTTGATGATGAGTGTTATGGGATGACCAATTTTATAAAATTCATAGGAATCGGAACAGTTGCATGGTGGGAAACAGACCCTGGATATGCAATAGATTACTTTAATTTCATGCGTAGCATCTGGAAAGACAGCTCTCGCATGATTTACGGAGGCATCGGGCATATAATCAGCGGAGGCTATGGCCCGGAATGCAACTATATGTTTCCCGGAGAAAGTGACATCTGCGATTACGGCACCGGAGGAATTCCACCAAATGGCCCGAAAAACTGGACAGAAGAAACATCAGGAAACCAGCCATACGACCGCCGTGGAGTGCAATCGGCGGGACCTTTCACCATGCAGCCGGGAGAAGTTAATTATCTCACCGTGGGTGTTCCGTGGGCCAGAGCTGGCGCTGGTAGTGCTGCCGCTTCGCTTGAACTACTGAAAGTTGCCGATGATAAATGCCAGGTGCTTTTCGACAATTGTTTCCGACTCCTGGACGGCCCGGATGCCCCGGACATTTCTGCGCAGGAACTCGACCGGGAAGTAATATTGTATTTATCCAATCATGTGACCAGTAACAATTACCAGGATAAGTACGAAGAAGTTGATCCCTCCATCGTTTCACCATCGGGTTACAGTTACGACTCTCTCTATCGTTTCGAAGGATATCAGGTTTTTCAGGTAAAAGATATCAACGTAACAGTCGATGACATATATAATCCGGACAAGGCCAGACTTGTTGCCCAATGCGACATTGACAACGATGCCTCAACACTGGTTAATTATGTTTTTTCAAATGACATGGGCATGCTTGTTCCGCAAACAGAGGTTGAAGGCGCCAATGAAGGCATTGTGCATTCATTCCGCATACTGGATGATATGTTTGCAAGCGGCGAAAACCAACGACTTGTCAATCATAAAAAATATTACTTCCTGGTTTTGGCCTATGCGTACAACGAATATGAGAAATACAGCGCTGACCCTGCAACGCAGTTTCCCGGCATTATGTCTTCAAACGGGCAAAAAAAACCTTATTTATCCGGCCGCAAAAATATCGATGTTTACACAGCAATTCCTCATGCACCGGCGCCTGAATCCGGAGGTACAGTTATAAACGGAGCATACGGAGCACAGCCCATGATTACTAGAATTGAGGGCCAGGGCAACGGCGGAAACATACTTGAACTAAATACCGCATCCAGACAAAAAATTATGGAGGATGGTTTTTCCGAAGAGCTCACCTACGAGGCCGGATTTGGCCCGGTGACTGTGAAATTAATCGATCCGCTGAATGTCAAAGCTGCAAACTATATTCTGAAACTGGACTCGACAAATGCATCATGGCTCGGAGAGGTCGATTCCTACTCGTGGATATTGGAAGAATATGACATGAATGACAATTTTGTTGCGGCCTGGTATTCTGATCATGACATCAGCAGCCCATTTGAGCAGATCTTCACCGACCTTGGAATTGCTGTATGTTTTACAAACGGAAAAAATCCGGGAGACCTTTCTCATAAAAGCAACGGTTTTCTGTATGCCGATATCATTTACTCAGACCCTTCGAATAATTGGCTGGGAGGTGTTTCCGATGCCGATGGGCCAACAGCATATAACTGGATCCGAAGCGGCATTCAGGATTCCGAGAACAGCATGTACGAAGATTATATGTATAACGGACAATATATTGACCCGCAACAATATTATGAAAAAGTCATTGCAGGCACCTGGGCGCCATATCGCTTGAGTTCGTATGATGAAAACAATCCGGCATTGATGACTATTGCGCCGTTTTTATCTACTGTAAATAAAATGTCGAATCTCGCAAGCATTGATATTGTTCTTACTCCGGATAAAAGCAAATGGACGCGTTGCCCCGTACTCGAAACCTGCGATGACGAACTGCTGGCACAAGGAAATGCCAGAAAACTCACACTTCGCCATCATGCTTCGGTAGATAAAAACGGAAACACACTCACTGCTGAAGCAATCTATGACGGACATGAACAAGGCATGGGCTGGTTCCCGGGATATGCCATCAACGTGGAAACCGGCGAACGACTGAATATTGCTTTTGGCGAAGACAGCTGGCTGGGCTCCGAAAACGGAAACGACATGATGTTCAATCCAACCTCAAATCTTGAAACAACGCTCGGAAAGCCCCTTCTGGGAGGCAAACACTTTGTTTATATTTTCGGACATTTAAATGATGATGTTACTTACTGTCCTGCCTATGACGAAGGAACCTGGCTCTATTACATGATCGGACAGGAGAGCGGCACCGCATTGCGCAATGCATTCGCCAGTGCCTTGTGGTGTTCCATTCCGCTATCAGTCGATGGTGAACAATGGCTTGGCAACGAATGTCGCGTTCGGATTCGCGTTTCGAAAGAATATGCAAAAAACTATTCTACTTTCGGTTCTGCCTCGCCGCAAAACGGCAACTATCCGATGTACAGCTTCAATACTTCATCACTGATTACTGTTACTAACGATCCAACCACGGCAACAAATGCACTCGACATGATCAATGTAGTGCCCAATCCCTATTATGCTCTGGATGATTATGAGGAAAG
>MEOQ01000044.1 GCA_001769275.1 Bacteroidetes bacterium GWF2_43_63
GTTCATTTTGCCTGAGTTTTTCTTTGATGTATTGAACATTTATCCGGGCCAGGTTATAGAGAAAATCTCTTATGGCCTGCACCTGATCGTCATTATATGTTTTGCCTTTTTCTTTCAGAAGTTCTCTGCATTCTTTTATGTTTAACATGGTTCCGGCTGATGCAGAACAATTCCGGTGTATCCGGTAAATGCTCCGTTTCGCTTATTGTCCGGTTTTTCCGGTATTGTTTCATTGGTCCAGTTTGATTTTTGAGGTAATGTTTGTAATCACAATGTTGCCATTCTCCGTCTTCATACTTATGTCCTGATATCCGCCCCTGATCAGAATTTCAGACAATCTTGCCTCGGCATGTATCTTTTTCTCCCTGGTCACTTCAATCAGATAGGGCTTCTGGTCTTTGAACCGTATGGTGATTGTTTTGGCCATGCCTTCGCGCAGTAGTGCCAGAATGTGGGTTTCATGCTCATTCAGGATTCTGTTGTCACGAACAAATTCAAAATAGTTTTTGTTCAGAATGAACTTTCTGAAAAATTTAAGCAGCGAAATTGTAATATACGACTCACGGTCAAAGCCGGTATCATCCATCAGTTTTTCATACACGGGGCTGTCTTTTTCGCTTTCAATCACTGGAATCACTGTTCCGTTCACGTCGATCAGCAATTTCACTTCTTCACGGTAAAGAATAAACTCATTGATAATGATGTTCAGGATATTGGTATAAACGGGCTCCTTCTGCTTTTCCTTGTCATCCAGATACTGCCGCATTGTTTCGATGAATTGTTTTTTGGATTGTTCATCCCGGATACGCAAAGTGTTCAGCCTTTTCAGCAAACTATTTTTTTCTTTAACCGTGATGCTTCGGAAATATTCTGAAAAATCAGTCGAGATCAACAGCGTTTGCCGGACCAGACTTATTTTAGGTAATGAAAACCCGAATTCACGAAGTTCCTTTATTATATTAATCCATATCAGCTCAACAAAACTGAACCGGTAAATGCTGTTCTCAATTCTGAGTCTGTTCGACATCAGTCCAAGATTTTTCCAGTTGTTCAAAATGCGTGAACTTACGCCCACATCACTTACCACAAAATCCTGCGAGAAATTCAGGTCGATGGTTCTGGCAAGTCCCTCCATGAGCGAAAAGGCATCTTCCGGTTCCATGATCGGGTCAAGATAAAATTTGCTGCTTTTTTTCATTAAAATTGTGACTTTACATAATATATCTTCAAAGATACGCCTTTTTACATTAGTGTAATACAAAGTTCTACATTCTTTGACGAACTTTTACAAGAATTCATTTCGTTTAACATTCTTCAGCACTATATATTTCCACAAAAAACCCTCCCCTATAAAGCGCAAACAAACGAAAAGTAAAGCAACAAGTGGAATAAAAATCTATAGTGAAACACGCGCCGAAACGGTGCGTTATACTGAGAAAATAGAAATCATGAAAAAGCTTGTCAAAACACAAAAAGAAATAGCCACCGAATACGGCGTATGCCGAAGCACGTTTCGCAAATGGCTCAAACCCATCGAAAATAAACTCAAACTCTCCCGCCGGCCACTGCTTGCATGGCAGGTGGCGATGATTTATGAGTTTTTGGATAAGCCAGATCCGGAGGTTTTGGGAGAATCGTTATGAATTATGAGGGAATAAGTGAAACTATTGTCCTAAATAAACAATTTGTACTTCGCAATTAAGGAAGCCTGGCTTTACTCACTTTTGGGGACAATCCCATTTTTTACCATCGATTGAAGCTTATACGTCAAAAATTAATGATAACTGCATGTTGTAAGTTTTAAAAGTGGATTATTCTGAGATTGTCAGTACGAATACATTTACGGAGAGAAACCACTCTATACAAGTCACTGCAATCGCAATGCTATGTGAAAAAATGTGACCATCCGTATTTGGTGGGATTTTCATTATAATCTTTTGGTAGATGACAATCCTTAAACATCTTGCCACTTCCACAAAAACACAAATCGGTTAGTTTCACATTACGTTCTCTCACTATAAACGATACATTTTCGTTTGCCTCTTTACTTGAATTCGCTGTCGTTTCTTTTGCATCGATAAATTCGTCCATTTTTTCCTTATAATCTTTCGGAATAGAAGAATTTATCCGTTTGAATTTTGGAGGCCAGTCAAAATGTTTTTTCCATAATTTATACGTTATTGAATCCGGTAATAGAGGTGGTTCGTTTTGAGTTCTTTCAATATCTTTTTTGTCATAAAGTGTTTTACGGTATTCGATAAGATTTTTTAAATCCTTTTTTAATTCCTGGCCATCAATAAAGTCTTGATTAGAATCAATAATATATGGAGCTAGGATTTTTTGAAATTTATCATTACTCGTAAATATCTTTGCAAACGGCAAATAATAGAAGTATTGTAAATCAAGCATATTGGTAGGACGGGTTCCGACTAAATCAAACCTTAATGCTAAATCAAACAGTATCTTTACTTTTCCACAATGGAGAGCATACGGCGAAAATACTTTTAGATTTTTACATTCTGATTGACTCCAACGATATAATATTTTTGATGCATCTTCATTAGTTATCCCAAACTCGGAAATGATAAATATTAAGATGTTGATTTGTTGCTTATCGTCAATTAAAATTTGATTTACGAATTCATTTAATTCATCTATATTCTTAAACTTTTCCTCAATTTCTATTTCAATTTTTAATGACTCCTTAAGGTTAACTAAAAGATCCTTTTCTGTTGTCGTGTCTCTCCAAATCTTAGCTAGTTCTGCTTCTGCCTCGATAAAATTTCCATCTCTCCAACGGCATAAAGCCCTTTCTTGTGGGGACTCTTTAAAATGAAACCCTATTTTACCTGATTCTGATTTTACTAATTGGGAGGAACCAAGTATTGGAAAATAGGTTAATGGTGTGTCTCCAGATATTAAGTCATTTACCAAAATTTCTCTATAAAAAATGCTAACTGCAGAATTATAAGGCAATAACTTGTTTGCAAAATCTTTAACTCTTTCACTTGCCGTTTTTGAACCATCAAAATCTTTTTTTAAATCCCCCAAAATCTCCATTGTTAAAATAGGAGTAATTGTTGGTCTATAATAATTATGTAATAAAATTATCTCCTCAAAGCTTAGAGACTGGAAAGTTGATTTGTCTATAATTATTGGTAGGCTCATTTACATTATTATTAGTAACCGTTAATGGATACGCATTCGTGAAGGATTTCATGACATAATACTGCCAACACAGCACTAATGTAAAATGGGAAAACCCGCCTAGAATTTTCCACCGTCACCCCGCATGACGCAAAACCGCTGTTACCAGCTGGCATTCTTGTCCACCGTGTCTGTAAACCATTGTCATTGTTTCTTTTTATTGTCATTGTTGTTTTAGTTTGTATGTCGGTGTTTTAATTATTTCAGAAGGGAAGGAGAAAATAATTGAATTTCTTCTTTGGTGGGGAAAAGAACACTCTTTGCCAAATTTTGGCTTGTGTGTTGGCTTGTGCGGCTTGATAATGTGTGTGCTTTTGTGCGATAACTTTTCATTGTTATTCAGAAAGGTTAATCATAATGTGATACATTTCAATATTATTTCCATGAACTGACTTGGCGACTTTTAAGTGGTTGACCTCATCAAATTTAGAAGATAAATCTTCAAAGTCCTTTGCAGTGTCAAAAACAAAGGTTGTAGTAAAAGCACTTGTTGAAACATCTTGTTTATAAGAAATCCAAGTTGTATCAAATGCTGTTATTGCTCCTTTGAAATAAATTATCATGTAGTATCTGTCAAGATTTTTGGCGTATGAAAATGATTTAAGCACATGCTTTTGCGTTGCGGTTTTATCCTTTCCTGTCAGAATTAAAGCTTCAAATAAGGCAATTGTGATGTTACCTGCTTCTATGGTAATGTCTGTTTCTCCTGCACTTTTGCCTGTTGGTGAACTTCCCTTTCTCGCTTGGTCATGAATACTCCAAGCCCAAATTTGAAATCTTAATTTAAGTGTAGCCAAAAGCAAGTCATTGTATCTATCTTCATGAGGAATTGTCTTTATGCCTTGAATTTTGTCAAGCAGCACTTTCGATGCCTGGACGATTTCATGCAAAATAAATTCGCTTAAAATTACTTTGTCATTTACAATGTCTGGTGTAGTTAATGGAAGGTCTTTAGCTTTTATACTTCTAATATTCACTAAACTTTTCTTTATGCTCTCTAATACTTCGGATGTTATTGAAGTGTCAATGATTGTTTGAACAATACTTGAAATTGGCGTTCCAGATTCGATTAAGTATTCCTTGGCTTTTTTGATATAATCAAAAGCCAGCTCATGTAAATCTCTCTCAACATAAAATTTGTAAACGGTTGGAATTATTTCTTCATCAAACAAATATCTTTTTGAAAGTTTGTTTACGGTTTGGTCAAACCTAACTGTGTCTTTTGAAGCAGCGAAAAAATAAAGATTGTTACTGGCAATTGGTTCTCCCAATTCAGAAAGCCCTTTTCTTTCCTCGTTAGTTAAGTTACTGACGAAGTTCTCCCACTCTTGATTTGCTTGGTTTAATAAAACTAGATTCATGATACTTCAATCGCTTTAAGGGTTTCTGCATGATAGAGATGAAAAGCATAACGAATGTTTTTTGTTTCATCTGTTAATAATGATTTCAAAATCAAAATGGCTTCATCATATTTTTTATCGTTGTAAATTTTGTAAAGAGCAATAAAGAATTTTTTAATGTTCTCCGCTTTCTTGTTTCCTCTTTGATGTTGGAATTCACCTTTGGGAATCGGCAGCTCAGAAAGCTTTTTAAAATCCTTTTCCTTGAATGCTAAAAGTAGATTTACTTCAAACAAAAAATAATTTGTCTGCTCGTCATTGTGCTTGACATGTTTAAAGTGATTTTGAATTCTTTCTATCAATGGTTTTGCTAACTCCCAATGATTGGCAGAATTAACTGCTTCCACTAAAGCGTATTGTAATTCTGTAGTTGTAAAACTATTTTCAATAAAATCTTCAATTTTCACTTCGCTTATTCGTTTCGAAATAATGTCACGGAGTTCTTTTGAATCCAAAATATTTAAGGCCGTCAACATTCTTCCTGTATCCGAGCTATGAAAGAAAAAATCTTGAACAAATTGATTTTGCTCCTTTCCATTGAAGTAATTGATACTTCTATAAAGTAATGATGTCAGATGCTGGTAATACATGTCATATCCAAATACGCTGAACATTTCATTAAACACATCTATCCTACCTTGGGGTATGTCCTCAATAGAAAACTTTAATGAAAATTCTTTTATCCATTTTTCAAGTTTATCTAATGTGGTTTTTACAGGTAATCCATCAATTTCAAGTAAATCTCCTTTTTGGTTGATAGAGATGAAACCAAGCATCAATGATTTCAAGTATAGTTTTATCTTTTCAAATTGTTCTTTGTTTTGCTCATCATATTTGTTTCCAGTAGTATTAAAGTTTAATGCAGTAGTAAAATTATCAGTGAGATTTTGAAGGACATCATTTTTTTCAAAATGCAAATACAAGTAGCCCCAATCAATAATCTCAAAACCAAAATCATTCATTCCTCTTTTTACTTTTCTTTTTTCTATCCCTGATTTAATGTAACCCTGAACATCAATTTCTATTTGTGAGTAAAATTCGGATAGATAGATTCCCAATAAAGAAACTAAATCCCTTGTGGCACTTTCATTATTTTCCTTTTGTTTTTTTAATAATTCACTTTCAGAAATGCGAAGATTACTAAGTCTCAAAACTTCAATTGATAAATCAGTAAGTCCCGATTTCAGATGCAAGAACTCTGTGTGATTTGGTTTTATCGCCTCAAATTTTCTTTTTAAGTAATTGATAATATGAGGTAACAGAGAACTAACTACTCTTGGTTTGATTGGTGGACTTGGATAGATATTAGCATTTACAATTCTCTTGTTGCTTAACTTCTTTAAAACTCCATCATAGCGTTTCCTTAATGAATTATGATTGATGATACTGTTACTATTATTGGTATTTATGCTGAACACTTTTTCAGCTAAGTCAATTAGAATTTTTGCAATGAGTTCTCCCCTTTCAATATCGTCAGATGCAGTTGAAGCAAGTTGTTCAAATGTGAAATCAAACATCTCATTCCACAACTGATTTTTCATTTCACAACTTTCTTCAAATTTTCGGTCGTTGTTTGATTGCTCTGATAAAACAACGTTGTCAATTTCAATTTTGTCAATCAACCTGAAAGCAATAGGAATTAATTCCGTATCAGTTAGTAGGTAGGGGATTACAAAAGAAAATTCTCTTTGAATGTCACAGTATAATGTCCAAAGCAAAAATGGTCTTGAAGTATCATTTAGGATCCTTAAAACATTTTCATACTTTGTTGGGTGCTTAGTGTCATTTGCAACAATTATCCGAAGTAGCGAATGGCAGTAACTTCTTGTTCTTTGATAGTCAAATGCATTATGAAACTGCCATTTGTGATAATTTACACTCTCAATAAAATCTAAAGCACTTTCATAATTGAATTCAACAACTGGAATTTCTGTTTTAATATCAATGTGCTGATAGCTATTGGCATCAAGCCAAATTTTATTAAACTCATCAGGGGACTTTAGTAAATCTCCCTCTGAATTTAATAACGATGCAGCAAGTTCACAAATCTTTGATGTGTTTTTATGACTTAGAAAGCTATCTACATCATCAACCCAAATTTCTGCCCCATGAATGTATTTGAAATAAATCCTAAATTCTTTAAGTGTTGCTTCTTCACCGCCAAGAATTAACCAAAGGGTAGAAGCTATTTCATTTCTTAAATGCCTTGAATACTCATTGCCTTTCCAATAATACAATCCACTTTTAGAATCAAGTCCTAGAATATCTCTTTCAACAAGGCCTTCTTTTGTTACTCCATGTGAAAATTGTTTATTTAAAACATTTTCCAATTTCGATTTCGAAATTGTGAGTTTGGACTCTACGAAACACCTTTGATAATAAATTTGCAAACAGCGGATTAAATCAGTTTTATCAGCAGGAATTTCTATTGGCTTACTTTCTTTTTCATAATAACCAACTTGCCACACAAAATGTCGAACTAATTCAGGCATTACAACTTCTTCCGCAACTGTTCTTATCCAATTTGCTTTTTCAAATTCCTCAAATGTTAATGAGGTATTGTTTGCATTGTTGTATTCTTTAATTATTTCAACAAAGACATTCTTACTTCTTTCAAAAAAATTCAAATTGAGAATAATGTGAGTGAGAACTAACGAAAGATTGAATTGCAGATTTGCAGATTTCACATTTTGGTCAATGTAATCCTTATAGGAATTATTATTCAGAGCTAAATACTTCAGTCGTTCGCTTAATGACTTTAATTTTCCTTCTGTCGAGTATGAAATTTGAAGCTGCATCATCTTCTCAATAATTCGTGATTTATACTTTCTTCTTCAATCCATTTCTCAGGAATGAGTTTTGCCAAAAGTTCCTTTGCATATTTGGGGAAAAGCGAATAGTCAATTTCGGTTTTCCATTCTCTAATCTTGTCTAATGTTTTAATTGGCTGTTGAGGAACGAGTATTTCAATTTTGGGAAAATAGATTCTTTTAATACTTTGGTAAATTTCAATTCCTCTGTTGTCCCAATCGCACAAATAATAAAATGGGATTTCAGGTTCAATAACGTAGTGTAATTTAGCGGTATTTCTTCCTCCTACATACCAAAGTTCTACATCATACAATCTTTCTTTTTTGATTTGATTGTCATTTTCACATAGAATTATTGTCTTGGGAATTCTGCTCTTGCAATGCAGTATTTTTAAATACTGTTGGTCGTGTTCGTCAATCGGTAATTCATTTATTTCTAAAACACTTAAAACAGCATTGTATAACTTGCTTGATTTGGTTAAGTATTTTGCACTGTCAAAGTAAAGCGTTGAAATCTCTTTTTGACTTTTGCTTGAATCTAAAATTTGTTCTCTGGTTTGCTCAATTTTTAAAAGTGCGTTTAGTTCTGATTCTTCAAAATTTGTATCATTGAGATTATATCTTTCAATGAGTTCTGAATAATTTCTAAACTTTTCTTGCAAATTTTCAGAATAGAAACTGTCATAATAATTTGTTTTGGAAATTGTTTTTTTATTTTCAATAATTACATATTCCATCTCCAAAATCCTTTTACCCAAAGGAACACCAAGTAACTCATTTGAGGTTTCCCCCTCTTTATAAAGTTGATTAAGTTGTTTTAATGCTTTCCACTTCATTTTGTTCTTGTATATGTTTATCAAGTTCAACCTTTCTGAATTTCGTTTTAAAGAAACTCATTGGTGTATAGTTTCGGTCTTTGTCTTGCTTACCTTTAACAAGCATATGCAAATACCATTCATCATTGGTGTATGAGCCAAACGGTTTTGGAGTCATTGTCAATAACTGATATCCAAATTGTTTAGCTATGTCAGGGAAAATATTAAAATTAGTGTCGTCAATATTTGAAAGTTCTTCAATGATGATGAATTTTACTCCTTGATTTATTTCTTGATACTTTTGAACTATTGACAACCTTCCAATGCAAAGAAGTGCTAAAGCTGTGTATGCTTGTCCGCCACTTCCAGTATTCTTTTTCCCTTTTTCATCTTCCATTCTAACCTTTAATGAAAAATAAAATTTTGGATTAAGAAGTTGAGATGTGTCAGCATTCACCGAACCATAAAACTTCTTCGCAATATTTCGTATCAGATTTTCAGGAGTATTTTCATTAGAAGGAAAATCTTCTGGAAGGGTAAACAAGTCAGCACCTTCTTTATGAACTCTGCCTCTTGCTTTCATCTTTTCAATCCAGTCAATATTTATGTCTTTACGTGATTCAAATCCAACTTTAAATTGGAACGCATCACTAACTTTATTTTTCTCAAAGAAGAAATTCAACCTTCGGACAGTATCCTCATATGTTTTATATTGTTTTTCGACTAGTCCAAAAACATTTGTAAGAATCTTTAATTGTAATTCTCCTAAAGTAAGGAGTTGTGTGTTAAGTTGATTAAGTTCTTTAGTCAAGCCGCTTAAACCTATTTTCCCACACAATACATTTTCTAATGTTTGATAGCTATAATAAGAAATGCCATTCCCATCATACAGTTCAGGATTTTTCTTTTCTGGTTTTGATTCATCAAATGTTGCAGCTACGGTCATGTATTCCTGCTGATACATTTTTTCTGAGCTGTCAAATTCTTCTTTGAATATGTAAACGGTTTCTTCTGTTATATCACCTAATGTTAGAAGTTCATCAAATTGCAAATCGGTTTGTTCTTCAAGATTTCGTTTTGCAATATTGAAATTAGATTCCGAAGATTCTTTAGCCAATTTCAAGGAATAAGTTTGACTTTTTGCATTATTGAATGCAGAAAGTGAATCATCTCGTTTTTTCTTTGTTGATTGTCTAATTTTTTCTGCTTGTCTGATTTCTTTTTCTCTTTCATCCCTCATTTCAACAAGTTGCTCTTTGCTGATTTCCTTAATATTCAAACCTGTTTTATCAATTGGCTGTTGTAGTTCAGATTTTAACTCATTGATGTCGGTAAGTAAAGGTGTTAGAACTTTAGTGTTTTCTTTTAATGAAGATTCAATTCTATCTGTTTTCTTAATGATGTCGGTAATTTTATCGTCTAACTCTTTAGATTCTTCAATAAGTGTTTTCAATTTTGAAAAAGAATCAAAATTATCTTCAATGAATTGAATATTTTCTTCCGTTAAAAATTTAACTATTTCAAATTCTTCAATTTGTGAACGGTTAATGTAAATGTCAATAAGTTCTTGATTTAATCCGATTTGTATAAGACCTGCATTTAATTCCCTGTTTTCACGAAGTTCCCTTTCATATACTATAATTTCATTTCTGATAACTTCTCTATCACTTTCAATAGCCTTTTCTAATTTGTCTTTATCGTTGAATAGTTGTTTAGGGACTAACTCAAAATACTCTGAAACTTCGCCAAGAACAATCCAAATTCCGTTTCCGTCCCTTTCGTATGAATTTAGCAATGCTTTGGGATTCAAAGAAAATTTGTTGCCGTTTTTTGCTTCAATCTTCTTTATGTAAATTTCTTTGAACGCCATTAAAACGGTTTCCTGTTCAATTGTCAATGCTGATTTCTGCTTAACAGCCCAATGAAAAATTGAATCGGGATTTTTTCCTTCATACAAGGTTAATATCTCCTTCAAGGTTTCAATTTTTTCCTGTAAGAATAAGTTACGCTGATTGTAGTATTCATATGCAGATTCGCAACCATCAATCCACTTTGAAGTTTCAAATTTCTTGTAATGACTGCACGTTCTTAATTGGTTTAATTTAGATTTTTGTTGTTTTACTTTTTCCTGATTATCAAAAGCTGACTTAATCAAATCAAGTGTTTTAAATTGTTCTATTACCGAAGAAAGATTTTCTAAACGTTTGTTGAACTCTTTATTTTTATCAAGTTGTAATTTAAGTTTCTCAATATTTTGTTTTCCTGCTTCTGGTTGTTCATCTTCGAGCTTGCTTCGTATTTCATTACAAATTTCTTTTTGCTCAATCATTTTAGCATACGATTCTCTGCATTGTGTTTCATAAGTTCCTTTTGCATTGTTGTATTCGTCAAATGCCTTGTTTTTTATCTTTTCATTTTCTTCAAACGCTTTTGTTCCTTCTAGTTTATTCTTAAATAGCAAATGTGCATTTTTTGAAAAATAACTCTCTTTTGCTTTTACATAGGTTTCGTGATTTCCTTTCAGGTGTTCTAAAAGTTCCTGTTTCCTTTCCCAAATTTTAATTTCTTGGTCGGCACGATGAAAATTTCGGATATGCTGATTTAAAATTTCCTTCTGATTGTCAAAAGTTGTTTTTATGTCTTCATCATCTTCAAATAGGAAATTTTGCAAACTTCTTGAGTCTGTAATTTTTAGTGTCTTCGCTTTTGCAAATGACTGTAATACCTTTGCAAATGATTTTAAGTTTGCTTCTTTCGTTAAGTCAAAAGGTAAAATATGATTTTTGAATAGCAACTCAAAATATTCATTCACTTGCTCTCTTTGAAAGAAATCTTTTAAATAAATGTCGTGCTTCTTTTTAAGGTTTCTTTTAAGTTCAGTTAAATCATAAATGTGTAAGTTTTCCGCAATGAAATCTTCTGAATTTAGAGGTTGTTCAAAAGGCTTAAGAGCTACTTTTTTGTTCTCAAAATCATCTCCTTTCTGAACAATGAAAGGTCTTACGGGAACTCGTGATGTTCTCGGAATTAAAATACCTATTGTTATAAATTTCCCTTTTGATTTTTCAATATTTAAAAAACAATATGCGTGGCTTATCCAATCTCTTTCCAACGGAATTGTTTCAATTTTTCTATCGTCTTTGTCTAAGCCCTCTGTTCCAGGCTTCCATTCATCCCTAAGGGGAATAAATATTAATTGCAACAAATCAGCAATAAGCGATTTGCCTAAGCCGTTGTTGCCCGTAAAATCAGTTCTGACATCATGCAACAAATAGTCAGCATTTTCATGCTGACGAACGCCTACGGTTGATATGGAATATATCTTAGGATAACTGCTCATTGTTCAAATACTCTTCAATAGATTCTAAATTGTCAATTACATCTCCATATAATTTGCTTATTCGTTCAATACTTGGCAAAACTTCAAATTGGATTTCTTCTTGATTTTTGAAAACAATCCATCCCAATTTTTCAAAGTCGGAAAGGATTCTTCTGACTTTATCTTTTACCTCTTGTTCTTCTCTTGGCGTGTAATTTTGTTTCACTTTGCTAAAAAGAATATTTTGCCAAAGTTCTTTATGTTCTCCTTCTTTAAAAATTTGTTCAAGTTCTTGCCAAGTAAATTCTTTCTGTTCAAAAAATCTCTCTTTGTAAAGGTTCAAAAAAAGAATAGCAAAAATCACTTTATCATCTTCTAATTCTTTGCTTCGGTTTTCTTTCCCAAATTTTCCTTTTCCGTCATCTGGGAAATCTAAATAATAGAATTTACCGTTATCACTTTTATCACTTACTAAGTTCATTCCGAAGAATTGTTTGTAATAATCTTCAAGTCCTTTATCGTAAAATTCGTCTATGAAAGAAAATAAACGAATGTCCGTTCCAAAATCTTGAATATGTCTCCCTTGCTTTAATGCAATGTCTGCATCTGCAAAGTATTTTGTTGCTTGTTCCGAATTTAAGAACGGATAGTTTGCATTTGCATTCTCCATAATGTTATGTCGTTTTTATTTTTTGTTACTTCTTCTTTTTGGATAGATATTGCTTTTTGGTCTGATTGATTATGTTCTTCAATTAAACCGAAGCATACCTGAATAGGCACTTCAAGATTATTTTCTTGTTCAACGATTTTGTCAAACCATTCGTCAAATTCAATTTTAAATCCCGATTCTATTTCAGTATTCATTTTATCTAACCATTTTGCAGTTGCTTCCTGAATTTCAAGCAATGCAAGACCTTTTCTTCTTTCAGATTGTTCGTGATGTTTGTCGTATTCTTGTTGTTGTGGTTCAGCTTTAGCATAAAACTGAAAATCAACTTTAGGTATTGCGATAAATTTTACAGGAATAAACGGCAAATATTTTCTTTGGAAAACATCAGGAAGCTCTATTTCTCCTTTTTCGTTTCTACTGTATTTAAGCATGAGCAAAAGCAATTTTTCAATTTTGATTTTAAAAAGTTGCTTATGTTTCAACGTGTCAAGTAAATTTCTTAGCCGTTTTGAAGCAAGTTGGATTTTATCGTTAATGACCATAATCCTTCTGTCAATACTGCCAAAAAAATATTCAACTTCATTTTGCATTCTTGAAAATTCATCAAATGTTTCTTCATCTGTTGCAAAATGTTCTTTTACTGACTTTATTTTACTTAAAGTGTCATTCTTATAGTCAATGGTGTTTATTATGCCCGTTGTTTGCTTTTCAAGCAAGGTGAAAATTTCCATATAAGAGTTAATTTGCTCTTTTGGATTCTCAGTTTCGGTTTTCAAAAGTGTGCTTAGTTCGTTTATTCTATCCGCTACTTCATTGTTTAATTTTTCTGTATGTGAGTATATTTCTTTCCTTGCAGGTTGAAAATTAATTCTGAACCAGTAGCTAAATTTTTCAATGCTAGACAAATCATCATCAACTATTGGTAGTGTTCGTTTGAATACATGAAACAACTCTAACTTTTTTATTTCAGGTTGGACTTCTTGAATTAGAAGTTTACAAAACTCCTTTGCAAAAACCGTTAAATGAATTTGATATTTGTTTCCAACTCTTTCGGTAATGTAAAAATGATTACTTAGTTTTTTGGATAGGTTTTCTTTATTCTTTTCTGTTGTAATGTTTAGAAATTCCACAACATCGTCTATGGTATCATCGAGGTCTTTTTGTTCGAAATCTTCATTAATGTAGCCCTTTTCTATTTTTTGGTGTAGCCAAACGATAAGCAATAAAGATTCCTTTTGCGGAATCAAGTCTGCATAACTTTTATTAAGTGATATGATTAAATCTTTATCCATGTTCAGTTCACTAATATAAGTTTATTGCGGAATAGAGCAGTGTGGAAAAATGGCTCTTTTGCTTTTGGCGAAGGATCGGCTTGTGTGGTCGGGACAAAAGCAAATGTGCCATTTGTGCAGTGGCAATAGAAATTCAATTTTATTTGTGCGGTGGGGAAAAAAATTAAATACAGAAGGGTTGGCAATGAGTGTCGGTTTACTCGTTGTCCGATATTATGATTGTTTCTATGTCTGCGTTCACCTGTCAAAATGGTTTACTTTTTTTGTTTACGTTCGTCTTTGTCTGCTGTGTCGTGTGGTCCTACGCTTGCTGGCAACTCCCTTATAACCCAACCTCTATCCCTGAAAAAGTAAGGTTATTCACCCAAAAATGGCTGGATAACCTTTCCTATCCCCAAAAAAGATGGGGCTGTTGTCTCCCTCAAAGATATCCAAGCCATATCCCCCCTCCTACAAATCTTTCCACTCCAAATATACAGAATTTTGTTAAAAGATGAATTTATATCGAAAATATTTTGAAATTTATTAGATGAGTTTGATGAAAAGTTGATTAAATGAAGGATTTAGCTGGCTTTGCATTTTGCAACACTCATTCAATCGGAACTGCAGAATTGAATATTGTTGATTTATGCTTATTGTGCAGGCTTGAAAAGAATGTAGAAAACCACATATGTTGCAAAGAAGCATTCGGTATGGAAAAAAATGAAAAGATCGGTTCAGATTGTAGACACAGATTGGATAAATGTTTAATCAGTTGTATTAATAAGAACTGGCTTTCGCGGGTATCCGCTTTGAAGGGCGTTGAACTCAACAGCTACTGGTCTGGTCAGGGGGGTGCGATTTTACTTTCATTATTGCAGTCCTGCTTAAAAATATTCCCGGCCGCCTGCAGCATTCAAAGCCAATATTTTCCAACTTTTGAATTATCGTTTTGAAAGTGGATTTTGAGACATGGAATTTTTGTTCTGAAATAAAGATTAAGGTTCCTGGCTTAATTATGTTGTGAAGATCATCAATAATACTATCGATGTGTTTCATTTCGTGAAAAGCATAAAACGCAAAAATAAAATCGAATTTCTCTGTCAAATTGAGCGTGTTTTCCGAATTGTGATGAACTCGAATCCGTTCCCTGAATTCGCTGCTATGCAATTTACGTTTTAAAATATCAAGCATTCCCTTTTGCACATCACAGGCTACAACCATACCTTTGTTTCCAACCAGTTTTGCAATCTCCAAAGTAAAGTACCCAGTGCCGCAACCTAAGTCAAGGACCGTCATTCCCGGGCAAATATAATTTCTCAATATTTTTTCCGGATTTTGCAGCAATAACCGGAATCGGCTTTCCAAGGCACTGGTCTTTTCTAAAGAGTGTAAATGTGTTTTGGGGAAAGTATACATTTTTCAGATTTGTTGCACTACTTTTCCATGGCATTTTCCACTACAGGTTTGTCATATTTTTTAAACCAAATACAAACAAGAATCATAGAACCGATAAGAAGAAATGCATTTGCAATGGCAACAATCAATGTAATAATCAATGGTAACGGGAAAAGCGGATCTGTAAAAACAATAATTCCGGTGAGCCCGGCAAAAAGGAATGACCATCTTATTCTTTTTGAAAGTTTGTCGCCTGAAAAAAACTTAGATGTAAAAATCAATGACAAACTCATAAATAAATAGCCAACTCCCTCCATTGCACCGGGAATGGAATGAGGATACGGTGAGGCAAAGAGCAGCAATGAAAGGCCCTCCGTTGTTTGATGAGTAAGGTTATATTCGACCACAACCATTTGAATGTAATAACATGTGCTAAGAATAACTGTATACGCAATAGCAAATATTACAGCAAGCATTTCCCAGGCTTTATTTTCACGTGAAGCAAGGGTATAGATACAAACAATGGTTATTAAAAAACAAATGGTAAGCAAAAAGCAAGGAACTACCCATGCTAAAAAAGGTGCAGGATTAAAAGTTTCTGCATACGCCTGCATACCGGGCCATGGTGCATGCAACGTTGTCTGATAAAGTCCAAATGCTATAGAAAACCATATTAAAGAAACAACGGTTAAAACAGCTGACCAGAATCCTAGTTTATGAGTCGTTTTGTCATGTGATGTCATGTGCTGGGTATTTGTTAAAATTGTTAGTTTTTGAAATCAACGCATATCTATATCAAGCCTAAAGTCTATGAATTTTCCTTATAGTTGCAACAAAAATACGAAAAAATGATTGAAAGCTTTTTTGAACGCGTTATGGTTGCATTATCACTAAATAAACCCGGAATACTAATTTTGGTTTTCTCAAAAACACCTGATGCAATAACCATAATAGAAGGACAATTCAAGTTGCTTTCTTTTAGCTGGCTTTTAGCCGTAGCTTTTTTCGTAGTTTTGTCAGTGACTGTTTTGGGATTGAGAAAAACAGGCTCGGGTCTTTGCAATTGAGTATTAATAGATTCTGCTGGTTTTATGGGGTTTAAATCTGTATAAAATAAAAGCACTAATTTTGCAGTCTGATAAATATAATATGAATAACAAAGATGTAAGGAATTCAATAATTGAGTCTGCAACTACTTTTTTCTCGAAGTTTGGTTTTCAAAAAACCACTATGGATGAAATCGCCAAAAACCTTCATAAGGCAAAAGGGGTCTTGTACTATTATTTTAAAAGCAAGGAAGAGCTTTATAGCGAAGTACTACGAAAAGAGCTTAATGAAGTAAGAATGGAGTTAGCAAAAATTATTGATTCTGATTTATGTTCATTAAAAAAAATGGAGTCATATTTTCTGGTGAGGTTCAAACTTTTAAACAGAGCGACTCATTACCATGAGACTTTGAGAGCAGATTTTTTTGAAAGATACCATTTTGTACAGCCCGTCAGGGATGATTTTGAATCATTTGACAGGGAATGTATTACAGTCGTGCTTAGGCAAGGTATTATGGAAAATGATATTTCAATCAATAATGTACCGGCAGCTGTTGATTTATTTATTATGGTTATGAAAGGGTTGGAGGTTCCCTTGTTTCTGCAAAAAAAATATGATGAATATGAAAATACAATAATTGAGTTATCTACAGTGATAATCAACGGATTACAGAATTCTAAGTAATTTCACGTTGTTATTTTTTTCCTATTTATTGACCAATAAACAATATTGGTCAAATTGTATTGTTATTTTTGCACCAAAATGAATATGTCATGATTGAAAAGCAAATTTTACTTGTTTTATATGCCCTGAAAGTAATACCTATGGGCAAAAAACTTTCACTGGATCTTCTTGATACTCTTGTTAATAAGAAGATTATGTTTGACAGGGTTGAACCTTTCACTGAAGAAATGGCTAAAGACAGATACTACGCCGTAAGAGCGATGTATTCTCATCTATTTGTTAATTATTCAAAAGGATTGGTCTCAAAAGCTGTACTTGCCCGATTGATTAAAACGCTTGTAGAATCAGTAATGTTTAAAGGAAACGGATCAAAAAAAACAAGAGATGCATATTTTAACAGAAACTCATCGCGACCTCCATCTCTTGCAGTGATTTCACCAACTCAAAAATGCAATCTTAATTGCACAGGCTGTTATGCATCCTCAGATTCAAAGAAATGCAATTCAATAGATCATTTCACTCTCGAAAAAGTAGTCAATCAATTATATAATGGAATGGGAATGCGTTTTTTTGTCATTTCAGGAGGAGAACCTTTATTGTACAACAGCGAAGGGTACACAATATTTGATCTGGCAAAAAATTTTCAGGATTGCTTTTTTCTGGTTTTTACGAACGGAACATTAATTACTAAATCAGTCGCAAAAAAAATCGCCGAATGTGGAAATATCACCCCTGCAATCTCAGTAGAAGGTTATAGAGATGAAACAGATGCAAGAAGAGGCTTTGGGGCATTTGCAAAAATTCTTGAGGCCTTCACAAATCTGAGAGAAGCAGGGGTCCCTTTCGGTGTTTCCGTAACTGCAACAAAAAAGAACATTAATCTGTTAACCAGCGATTTGTTTTATAATTACTATTTCAAGGAAATAGGGGCAACCTATATGTGGTCATTTCAGCTGATGCCAATTGGAAGAGCAACAGCCACAGAGTTAATGGTCACGCCTTCACAAAGAGTTGCTTTGTTTAAAAAACAAAGAGAGATCCTGATTGATAAAAAATATTTTGTGGCTGATTTTTGGAACAGCGCAGTTATGTCACGTGGCTGTATAGCCTGTGGATCGCCCAGCGGGTATTTCCATATAGACTGGGATGGGAATATTATGCCTTGTGTATTTGTTCCCTATTATCAGGACAACATTTACAATTTGTTCAAAAATGGTAAAACCATTGAAGACGCCATGAATTCAAAACTCTTCAGAGCCGGGCGCGAACTACAATACAAAATCAAACACGATTGCGGCAGAATAGGAAATCTTTTAATGCCATGCATTTACAGGGATCACCACAAAGAGTTTATTTCAGTAATTGACAGCCTTGACAAAATTTGCTGCGAAAATGCAGAAGCTGAAGAAGCCCTGACAAGTTCCGAATATCACAAAAGACTTGAAGATTTTGATGGTGAACTGAAAAATCTGACGGCAGATATCTGGGAAGATGTATACCTGAAAAATAAATCAATAAAATCAAAATGCTGTAAAAACTAGGAAAGATATGAATACCGACATATATATAAATGCAGTAGGGAAACATGTTCCTGCAACGATCATCTCAAACGAATTCTTTAAAATCAAGTCAGGGCTGTTGCCCGATGAGATTGTTGCAAAGTGTGGTGTAATTGAAAGAAGGGTAACTCAACCACATGAAAACACAAACACAATGGCTGTTGAAGCTGTTAAAGATGTTGTCAGAAAAATCAATTTTGAAATTTTCGACGTTGATTTGATTATTGGTGCGACATATACCCCATATGACACCGTTGGCTCACTTGCTCATACAATTCAGCGCAAATTTCATATTTCTAATGCAAAATGTCTCAATGTTAATTCTGCTTGTTCTTCATTTCTAAACGCATTGGAAATTGCCGAAAGCTTTATTACTTCGAAAAAAGCAAACAAGGCTCTCATCATAGCATCAGAGAATAACTCAGTATATAACGACTTAGAAGATCCCAAAAGCGGCTTTCTCTGGGGAGATGGAGCCGCTGCAGTTGTGGTATCCGGTAAATTAACAGGCAACAATGATTTACACCTGATCGATATTGACACAAAAGGCCTAGCCTGTATTGGGAAAAGTATTGATGCAGTTACGCTACGGCCAGCTCGGGGTGGATTGCGGATGGCGTTGGGAAAAGATGTATTTCATTATGCCTGCTTAACTATGATTTCTGAAACTGAGCAATTGTTATCAAGAAACCAGCTCTCACCTAATGATATGAAATATTTTCTCCCACATCAGGCAAACAAAAGAATTATTGAAGTGGTTTCCCGCAAATTAAAGATTCAATCTGATAACGTGCTTTTAAATATTGAACAACTTGGAAACACAGGCTGCGCAAGTACGCCGCTGCTATTGGCTGATAACTGGGACAAATTTGCAAAAAACGACAATATCGTTATCACGGTTTTTGGCGGAGGATATTCAAGTGGAACGGCATTATTGAGGAAAATTTAAATTATTATGAATACAAACGAAAAAACGAAAATCACCGCAATTATTTGTGCTTACAATGAGGAAAAGACGATTGAGGAAATAGTTTGTAAGGCAACAGACTATTTTTTCGATGAAGTTATTGTCGTAAATGACGGTTCTACAGATGAAACAGATGCTGTCTTGAAAAACCTACTTAATTATTGCAGTTTCAAATACATTGTTCTTGTTGAAAATATGGGAAAAGGGTATGCAATGGCATCTGGAATTGAATTGTCATGCGGTGATATTATTGTATTCTTTGATTCCGATTTATCAAATTTAAAAGAAGAGCACTTTGAAACACTCATAGTTCCTATTCTAAACAAAGAGGTTGATATGGTACTTGGCCAACCAAGTGAAACTACGGTAGACTTCCGTAAAAACCCATTGAAGTCTTTGTCAGGGCAACGTAGTTTGCTTAGAAAAGATATTTTGCCAATTGTGGACAAAATGAAGGAGACCCGATACGGTGTTGAAACTCTCATTAATTTGTATTACCGGGCAGAGGGGAAAAATGTAAAGTACGTGCTGTTAAAGGGACTTGCTCATCAAAATAAATTCGAAAAAACTTCTCCTCCTAAAGCAATGACAGAATTTATCAAAGCAGGACACCAGATTGTCACTACTGCCTTAAAGAACTTCTCATATATCTCCAGAATAGCAAACTCAACAATAAAGAGCAATGATTAGACCCAATAACATTAGTGTGATTATATGCGTCTATAATGAGGAGAAAACCATTATGGACGTTATATTAACGATTGTCGATTATTTCGAGACATGCGAAATAATTGTTGTAAATGACGGCTCAACTGACACAACAGAGCAAATAATCAAACGTTTACAGATAGGTATCGAAATCAGGTACGTTCCTTTGCAACAAAACATGGGCAAAGGATATGCTATGGCCACCGGAATTGAACATGCAACGAATGATACCATTCTCTTTGTAGATGCAGACCAAAGAGAGACCAGATATGAATATCTTGAAACTATTTTGGACTCATTTTACAGCAATAACAAGGTTCGGATGGGACTTGGATACACGACCGTGAATATTGCTGGCAGAGAAATAAATCCAATGAAAATTCTTACAGGTGAAAGAATCCTGTTTAAATCAGACATTATACTGCTGTTGCCGAAAATGAAGGAGTCTAGATTTGGGGTAGAGACACTCCTGTATCTATTTTATCGATCCAAAGGATATCAAATGGAGTTCATACATCTGAGAACTCTGAAACATTTATCCAAATATGAGAAAAGCCCCTTTTTTCAGGCAACTCGCAATTACATTGTGGAAGGACAAGAAATATTGATAACGGCATTCAAAAACCGACAGATGGTAAAACAATCAATTAGAAATACGCTTAATGTCAATTTAAAAAAATATTTAAACAAGAAACAAAATGCAGCAAAAAGTTATTGATATCAGAAAGCAAATTTTGAATAGCAATTCAAAGTTGCTGAAAAAAATGCCTGATTCGGTTTTGTCAATATTAGAGAAAATAGTTAGACAGGATGAAATGAATTACATGCTATCAAAGTATTCGCAAAACATGGGTGTTGATTTCCTTTCAAATATTCTTGCAGAAATGGATATCCGGATTGACGTTCAGGGAATAGAAAACCTTCCTGATCAAAGCAAGTGTTTTTTTGTAGCAAATCATCCTTTTGGCATTGCTGACGGCCTGGTGTTAACAAATATTGTTGCGCAAAAATACGGGGAGCTCAAAGCAATTGGCAATGATGTTTTCATGCTCATTCCTCAAATGAAACCAATAATTGCAGCTGTAAATGTTTTTGGGAAAAACAGCAGAGAATATTATATGGAACTGGAAAAAGTGTATAAATCGGATATTGCAATTACGCATTTCCCTGCAGGCTTAGTTTCCAGAATTAATAAATTCAAATTAGCTGAAAGCACCTGGAAAAAGAGTTTTATAACCAAATCAGTAGAGTGTCAACGGGACATTGTTCCAATACATTTTGTTGGCCGAAACTCTATGTTATTTTACTCTGTGTTCAAATTTCGCAAAGCATTGGGCATAAACGCCACTCTTGAACTTGCACTTTTACCACATGAATTTTTCAACAAGCGAAACAGGACAATCAAGGTGGTAATCGGAAGGCCTATTTCTTATAAAACTTTCAACAATAACAAAAGCAACGAAGAATGGGCTCAATGGGTAAAGAATCAATGCCTGTCAAATTGAAAATGGTTTATATTATGATATTTACCAATGATAAATAATAATCATATTTTTGGTGTGCTTCTCATATTTTTGATCCTGATAGGGTTTTCAGTTTTCACTACACCCAGAGTCAAAGATGAGCGCAACGCCGCTGAAAACGCGAGAAACAAGAATTGCACAGCGAAAACAATATCTATACATTCATCAAAGCAAATTCTTCGTGGCAAAATTAAGATGATCAGAAATGATCGTAGCCAAAGCAGCAGCAATGTTTGTCCAGACGGCAGTGATTTGACTGAGAAAAACAATATAGAATCAAACGAATCTAATTCCATTACATCAGTTTGCAGAGACACGAATTACGTTTTTGAAACAAAACTTATGCGCATCAGTATTTCATCAACTGGAGCAGAAATAAAGCAAATAGAATTGAATGAGTTTAAGACTGGCGATTCAATGCCATTGAAGTTTTTTTATAATAACGAAGCCAATTTTGATTTAGCATTTTCCACTAATAGCGAAAAACTCTCCACCTCTGAAATGCGGTTTGTTCCAGTTTATACAAATAGATTATGTGATAATGTTAGTAAAGATTCTCTTGTTGTAGTTTTAAAAGCCCCGGCATATGACAAAAATAGGTCAGAAGTCGGGGCTGTTTTATTTAAGTATACTTTTTTTAATAATTCATATCAAATAAATCTAAACATAGACTTTCAGGAAAACGCTGCTTTCTTAAAAGAGGGAAAACAGTCAATGGAAATTAACTGGAGTGCAGATCTGGCAACAAAAGAAAAAAAACGGGATAAGGAATGTTCTGCAAGCACTATTTATTATGCCAAAGAAAACCTCAAAGTTGATAATTTAAGCGAAACCGGCAATGATGAAGCTGTTATTAATACTCCTTTGAAATGGATATCATTTAAACAACAGTTCTTTTCTACATCAATAATAGCAAAGGACAAATTTGTTTCTGCATGTCTGAAATCGCTGGATAAGGGTCTGAGTGACCCATGTTATCTCAAAACCATGCAATCCTCATTGTTTTTTGAGTACGACGCTAAAGAAAACAATTCCGTTGACTTTCAAATATATGCTGGTCCAAATAAGTATAGTAATCTGAAACCATATAATCTGCATCTGGAACATCAGATCCCACTTGGATGGAGCTTTCGCCCAATTGCATGGGTAAATCAATATATAGTGATTCCTGTATTTAACTGGCTGGAAGGATATTCACTCAATTACGGAATTATTATTCTTATTCTGACAATTCTTCTCAAAATCGGATTATCCCCGATAACGATTAAGACTTATATCAGTTCTGCAAAAATGAGGGTTTTAAAACCGGAAATTGAATCAATCAACAAAAGATATCCAAATTCCGATGATGCTTTAGCAAAACAAAAAGAAACGATGGATTTGTACCAGCGGGCTGGTGTAAACCCATTTTCCGGATGTATTCCTATGTTATTACAATTCCCAATACTCATTGCGATGTTTAATTTCATTCCGGCATCTTTTGAGCTTAGGCAACAATCATTCCTTTGGGCTGATGATCTTTCGAATTATGATTCTGTCTTAGACCTTGGGTTAAATATCCCATTCTATGGAGATCATATCAGTTTGTTTTGCTTGCTTATGACAATCTCAACAATTATTTACACAAGACTAAATGAAAAATTAATGGGCGACAGTTCTGGTAGTATGCCAGGAATGAGAACCCTGATGTATATAATGCCGCTGACTTTCCTTGGATTTTTCAATAGCTATTCGGCAGGATTAAGCTATTACTATCTCCTGGCTAATATATTTTCATTCATCCAAATATTCATAATTCGCAAAATTTACAACGAAAAGAAAGTCCGTGAGCAAATGAGTATGCCCAACAAAAAGAAAAGAAAGCGTATGGGCTTGCAAACCTTACTGGATGCAGCTATTAAAAGCAGTCAAAAGCAATCGGAATAAAATATTCAATCATGAAAAAAACAGCATTAATTACTGGCGCAACTATGGGTATCGGATATGAGCTTTCTTTGCTGTTTGCTGAAGACTCATACGACCTTATCCTGATTGCCAGAGATGAGCTCACCCTTCGAAAAATGAGAAGCGACTTTCTGTTGGTTTATGAAATTGATATCCATATTATTGCCATTGACTTATCCCGATCAACAGCCGCAAGAGAAATATTTGATGCAATCAGAACTTTGAATTTAAAAGTCGATGCATTAATCAACAATGCGGGAATTGGCGATTATGGCTATTTTTCTGACCAAAACCTGACGGATATTAATAAAGTGATGATGGTTAATATTATTGCTCCTGTTGAGTTGACAAGGCTCTTTGTCACAGAAATGATTGAGAGAGGTTACGGGAAAATACTTAATATTTCTTCTCTGGCAGCTTTTGTCCCGGGACCGAAAATGTCGGTTTATTATGCAAGTAAAACGTTTCTTCTTTCATTTTCCGAAGCTTTGGCATGTGAGCTAAATGGGACTGGTGTGACAATTTCCGTATTGTGTCCGGGTCCCACAAAAACAGGATTTCAAGCTGCTGTAGGCAGCGAGAATTCAATTTTATCCAGATTCAATTTATTGTCTTCGCCAATCGGAGTAGCACAACAAGCTTATAAAGATTTGTTTGCTGAAAAGAAAATTATTATACCCGGATTAATAAATAATTCGCTCAGATATATTTCTGTCATTTTTTCCAATAAACAATTAGCTAAAATCGTATTTAGGCTTCAAAAATTGAACAGACATGAAGCGTGAATCAAATTCAATCCACATAAATAATGACCATTGTTAAATTGATAACAATCTCTAAGCGATCGCCATGAAACATTATACAGGAATACCAGAATTACTAAGAGACCTTAATTGCACAAACGATGTTCTAATGCAAATTGATCCATCCGAAAGGGTTCGATATTTAATGATTGTTGACTCAGAAAATGGATCTGAAATAACTGATTGCGAATGCCATATAATACTCAAAAATAGCAAAATAATTACTCTTAAACAACTTGTTTTAATAAATTGTATTCAAACGACTTGTCTTTACTCTGGTGATGAATTAATGGACTATGGTGATTGTTTTGCAATTGAAGATATTCAGCGAATCATTCTTGTTCACGGTGTCAATGGCATACAGGTTAATTATGATTTTGAATTCGGCATCTGGGAGTATTTCATTTTGGATTAAATTATTTATAAATGGATTTTATTGATATTAGAATTTACTGATGATGAAATCACACCAATACACACGAAAAACATGAAAAGAGAACCAACTTTTGAAATAGCAAGAAGCAGAGATAAAAAATATTATTGGAACTTAAAAGCATCTTTTGGACAAGTTCTTTTAACGAGTGGGATTTATTCATCAAAGGATAATTGCATTGAAGGCATTGTGTTGAGTAAGGAAAGCATTAAAAACTCAAACTTTCTGCCTCAGCAAACTACGAATGGAGAGTATTACATTGTTCAAATATCCATTGACTGTCAGTTTCTCAGCAGAAGTGAATTCTACTCTACCAAAGAAAGTATGGAAATTGGATTGATCGCAATAAAAAAGTGCATTCCAATTGCTGACATATTTGAAATTTTGTGAAACATCCGTCATTTATTCAAGATAATCCTGGTGTTGAAAAGCCGGGATTACATTCATTTATTACCTCCAAAACAAAAAGAACTTTCAAAGAAAGAAAAATGCGCACTAATGTTTGCTTACTTTTCCTCTCTCCCACCATCTGCAATCTGATTCGTTAATTCCAAATCAAGCTCCAGAAATTTTGGAGCATTTTTGAATAGATGTATTTTTAAAAGTAAACGTAATTTGGAAATAACATGTCAGATAGCTTTGAAAACTCCAAAAAATATTTTGCTGTATTTGATTTTACCAATTTGAAAATATTTTCGCCCAAGAATTACTGTTCTGTTCATCTTTTTTACCAATACTTATTCGATTTTTACCATTCTGAACAGTTGAATCATTTGATTTTACTCAAATTGTACCCGAAATCGCCTAAAAAACGACAAAAAGCGTTTTTTGACGTCGTTTTCCGAAATGTTCATTTGTTCGAATTGAACATTTTACTCTCAGGTTGCTTATCCATAATGGATTTTGCGATGTTCAAAATTCCAACAATGGCTCTGCCACACTTTTTCAGGTCAGTTTATTCAGAACGGATGTTCAAGTTTGTCAACTTTGGTTACAGTTTGTCAACTTTCGCCACATTTGGCTCAACGGGCCATCGGCGCTGATGTATTTTTGATTCATGCCTTTTGCGAATGAATTTGCAAACCGTTCGTAAAGCTGGCTTAACGCAGTACTGAAACTAATTTAATTTGAATTGCCATGAAAACAAGAACGTTTGAAGTGCCGGTGGAATCGATGGTTGATTTTGCCGTAATCATCGAGGAAAACAGCCTTAACAATACTATTCAAGGCACCAATGATGATGATTAAATTGTTGTTGAAGTGCACTATGAGCCTGACGACCGCGATGGCGTCTTTGAGTTGTTAGAATTGCTCTATCCCGAAGATGAAGATGACTAAACAATGCCGAGACTGGGCGGGCAGCTTTGCCATGGCTGTCCGTCCGTTATTTCAAAACAAAACAAAATGGACACATCCATCCGCATCGAAGTTCCCGCCGCGATATACAATCAGCTTGTGCGAATCCAGGAGAATCGCAGGCAGGCCGAAGGCCGTAAGCCATCGCTGTCTTCGATTATTCTGGATTTCTGCTCATCTTGCATCAATGATGAACAAACCAGCTCAAAAAATGTTCAATCCGCCGGTAATTCTGTACAAAACAATGCTGCAGATGTACAAAACACCCGCTTATTCCAGTCGGAAGAAAACATGCAAAAGCGGCTAACAAGGTGGGAAGACAGTCTGTTGAGATGGGAGACCAATCTCAATATAAGAGAATCAAGACTCAGAGAATCTTTACACGACTTTGCTGAGCAACGTGAAGAGATTCATCAGGCCCGCCTCCAGATGCTTGAGGAGGAGGAAGAGCTTCCACGCAAAAAACCGCTTGCCGGACCGGAAGAGATCATCGAGAACAAAATGATGTCGGTGGAGATCAAAGACAAGAACGAGAAAATCAAAAAGCTTAAAGAAACAATCAATATACTTGAAGAAGACCTCGAGAAGGCCCAAAGCGCAGCAAAGCCGCTAAAAGAACCCTCATCTTTTCTGAGCATCATCAAGGAATACTGGCCACTGATCCTGGCCGGCGCCGGGCTTCTGTTCACCTATTTCAAGAATCAGAAATCAGAATCGAAAAAACAAAACGAGCTGATGGGAAAACTCCTGGAGTCGCTTGGAAAAATCGATTCTGGGGACAAGGAAAAACTGGTGAAGAAGTTAATGGATGGGGTGAAAAACGCAGAAGGCTTGAATAAAGACTCTTTTTGCCGAAAAGATGATCACAATTCTGAATCAAGTTAGTTCGTTCTACGTCTCGTTCACAAATGAACAATTTGGCAACAGTTTCCCCTAAGAACCTCTAACAACAGCATTTTCATCCAGACTCATCCCGCACAGTGATATAATCACGTATTATGCATCAAAAGAGTCCAGTAAGCATTATGCACAATAGTTGTAATTTAAATTTCAAAAAAATTACGAATAAATCGTCTGACTCCCTGCAATCTCTTCTTTTTCGCATAATATGAGTCGTAAAACTTTTTCTTTTTCTCTTCCTCATATTGACGCCCTTCATCTATTCGTTCTTCGCTCCATTGATCAGACCAAATTATTACTCCTTTAGTAATCCAATAATGAGATCTACAAGGCAATTGCCAATTTCCAATAGATGGGTAAAGGGTTGGTCTATTATTTACCTCTATAAAAGACCATTCTGAGGGCCCAAGTGGTGTAATAATTTTATTCATGCAACCACAGGGACATAAATGCCCTGCAATTCCGAACTTTTTTGAGACATATAAAACACCTTCATCAAGTTCCTTTGGCAAATAATACACTTTTAATAATTTAATCTTTTGCATTTTCTCCAACACAACTTAATCCATCAATACAAAACAGTGTATGGTAAAAAGAATTATCATCAGAGTAAAATCCCCGCAATTGCTTATATTTTATTATTGCTAAACATGCATTTAGTGCATTAAGTTCCGAAATCTGAATGCTACTTTTATAAACATCATCAGGTATGTCACAGAGTGGAGCCAATCTTTTATCTACAATATTTTGAGCTGACTCCTTTGAGAAACTTGTAACCCGGAGTGTCCCACTTATTGGTCCAGAATCTTTATCAAGCCCCATCCCAACATCAATAAATGGAATTTTTAATTTTATTAGTAAATCAAAAATTTCAGCACGTGAAGCCCCACAGTCTACACATACAAAAGCAAATGACACTCCTTCCAAATCATGCGCTGAATCAGATGTGATGTTTTGTGAGAGTATGTTTACATTCTTACGAAAGTTGCTATAACGAAGCCTATATACTTCAGCTTTTCTTTTGCCAAGCTCCTCTTCACTCAATTTTCCAGGTGATCTAAAAGCATTATGAACATAATACAAATCTGAATCGAACCCTCTAATCTCTTTTACTGGAATTTTCACGATGAAATCCAAGAGATATGCTCCTGTACCGCCAAGTCCAATAATGGCAATAGTGTCGTCTTCAAGGTTTGCATTTAAATCACCAATTTCCGCCCTACTAGTCAGTGTGTCTCTAAAATTGAACACAGATTCTGAATCTTCTGACATGACTCTGAATGTATAAGGATGAACATCAAATTTATTCATTGCTGGCCCAGAAATGATTGTAACATAATTCTCGATTTTTTCATACCAATCAGTAAACTTTCCAGCAATTGGCTTATTGGAAAATGATCTTTGAACCTTAAGATCATCACTAGCTAATGTTAATTGCATTTCTGCACCACCGAGATTTCTAATAGGCTCGCCATTTATTTCATATGGATGGCTACCACAAAAAAATATTTGATGATCATGCATCCTGACTTTATATTGATCTACTGCAATTAATTTTGAAACGATTGCTCCCGTTTTTAAATCACCATATTCATCTAAATATGGAATATCTCTTACAACTAGATGATTGCTATCAACGGATAGTGCATATCCCTTCTTCAGAAGCCTGTCAATATCTTCATTGTGCTCAGCAAGTCTTGTAGCCATATTATTAAGATTGACCTGTGTGTTTGACTTTGAAAATCATTCCATCTTTAACTTTTACAACACCACCCGGGGGCAAAATACCAGCAGGTTTATCACCATGACCTCTTTCATAGGTCACAGAATACGTTCGTTCCGGATGTTGAGGAAAATCGGAGAAGGCTATTGTTACAACTTCTTCATATGAAATCACATCCTTTTCTACTTGATAAGGAGGCTCACCATTTACTATGATATTTACCTCTTTTTTTTCTTTTGTGTTTTGCATTTTCTCAGTTTTAAACGTTAATTTCCATTTACGCTACAAACATACAATGACATGGCGCAACCTACTTGCGTCATTAAAAAATTACAAAAAAAATTCTAATTAGCTATTTTTGTATGTGCTTATGGCCTTTTTTAACATTTGCTGAAGCGTATTTCGAACTGACTTTGGAGTTAAAACAGTTGCTAAGCTTCCATAACTGAGAATCTTCGAAAAAAATTCATAAGAAGGCTTAACTGACACCTGAATAACAAATCTATCAATGGTATCTTCTATAACGATTTGAGAATGATGAATTGGCAAAGTTTTCAAATAATTTCCTTGTTCAGGATCAAAGGAAATAACAACATCAATCGGATCCACATCAGCAACAGTAATACCAAACGAGAATTTGAAATATTCCTTACTGTCAAAAGAAATTTCGTCGAAAATCTCTTCTGTTATTGTAACATCAATAATTCTATCCAATGCAAAAGTGATTAAGCGGTCATACTTCACATTTATTCCAATGATATACCAAAGTTGCTTATCTTCTTTTAAGAGAATTGGCTTGATCTTATGACTTTTAATTTCATCATCGAATTTCTGATATTCAATTACAACAATACGCTTTTTTGATATAGCATCTAAAATAGAGGCTATAAGTTCTGTACCACCAACTTGAGGATGTTTTTCAGTCTCAAGTAGTGTTTCTTTTTCGAACAGAGCTTTAATTTCTGGGGAAATATTTGAATTATCCAAAACTTTTTGAACTGCATTCGTTATTTGCTTGAAAATAGGGTATTCTTTATATTGACTAACAGTTTTTGCATAAAAAAGCAACGCAGTCACTTCCTCAGGTTCTAATTCTAAAGATGGAAATATATTATTAGGTATTTCGGAGTAATAATATGATTTTGTACTTTCATCATAAAAAATCGGTAAATAAAATCCTAAATCGGTATCTTCTGCCAAATCTTTAAGATCCGTTTGAATTGTACGCAATTTAACTGGCAAACCAGCTTCATTACAAATTTCAACAAGTCGACTAGTCTTATGTTTTCCACCTCTACGTAAAACATTATGAATAATTCTATATCTTTTTAACGCTTCTTTATTTTTAGGCATAATTTGAATTTTTTTAGAGAATGTCCAGATTCAAAAATACGATTTTTTGTAAATATTCATTTGAATTGAAACAATTTTTTTAATTGAAATACCCATCTTCATTTATTGAAAATTCAATTTATCTCAGTCTGAAGAACTATTTTTTCGGCGTTGGTTGGCAATCGGTGAAATTTGAATTCAGGTTTTCATAGAATGCAGTAGTAGCTGCTATTTTGATTTGATTTGATGAGACATGCGGTATGCTTTCCAATCGTGAATGCTGAAAATGCACTGAAACCTCTATTGAAAATTAAAGAAATTCAACAACAAATCGTTGTCGACACCTGAATTCTGATCACGTGTTACAATAACCAGAAATCAGACTCCAAAAAACAAAGCGAGCTGAAGGGAAAACTCCTGGAATCGCTTGGTAAAATCGATCCTGGTGATAATGGGGGAGGTTGGAGAAGACGTTGGCGGAAGGAGTGAAAAATGGCTAAAGTATTTAAGAAAATGAGCAGAATAAAAGAACCGGAAATAAGTTAATTTGTAAAGATTTGGATTTATTTACATAATCTGAATTACAATGCCCTGCAAGTATTTATAAGAGATTTAAGAATGAAAATACATTCTGACAAAATCTCAATTATTAATACTATGAGCTAATTTTCGGCGACAATATTCACGGTATTATCGATAAGAAACCTCATGTCTGCGTTAATTACATGTTAAGCATTAACGTTATATTTGATTATTTATATATTTGTATCGCGATCTTAAGTTTTACGATAAATGGGTACTCCAGTATTGAAATAGAACATGATTGATCTGGCGCAGTGAACGGGGTTTCAAAATCGGAATGCAATAATACTTCAGGATCAGTTTTCATTTTCGCTTTTTCACTGTCGCTGTCAAAAACTTATTAATGCTGTCAAACATGAAATTGTTTATAGGAATTTCTGTAGTAGTTTTACTATTATTGTCGGGACTTTTGTCTCAGGCACAGGTTAAAAACTTCTCCACACCCCGAATCTGGCTGCGGGCCGATTCGATGGGAAATGGCAATGTCTGGAAAGACCTGAGCGGAAATGGCTATCATGCACACGGACATCAGGGCCAGTTCAATCCGGAAATGGGGTTGTTCAACTATCAGCCATGCCTGATGTTTGATTCAGTGTCTCATCCGCTGTGGGTCGATTACACAGCACATAAAAAATCGCCAATGATTGCATTTGCGGTTTATAAACCAACGAATACAGCTGAAGAAGCCGGAATATGGGCGCTGCGGCTGGATTCGGCAGGGCAGGTAAAACTGACTTCGCAGAAACTAGGCTTTTTTGGCAGGGATAATCTATACAACGATTCAACTTCAACTGAGCCTGTTTTGAACCTGCTTAAAATGAGCTGGAAAGGAAAAGATATTGACACCAATGTGAGCCGGCTTTATCTGGCAGGTACCGATTCACTTGATTTCAGGGGAAAATTTGCAGAGTTTATGTTTTTTGACAGCACCCTCAAACAAAAGGAAATGCTGCGCATTCACACCTACCTTGCTATAAAATATGGCATCAATATACGCGAATTCAATTATGTGAATTCGACCGATTCAGTGCTTTGGGATTATGAAACCGATTCGCTTTACAGCAATAATATTGCAGGAATCGGGAAAGATTCATTATTGCTGATTGACCAGAAACAAAGCTGCGGACGCGGTGGAGAAGCCAATCTCAGCATTGCAGTCGCAACGCATTATGAAACAAACAAACTGAATCCGACAACAATAAATGAAATGGATTATCTGATCTGGGGCGACAATGGGAAAATGCTGAACACATTCTCACCCGGCGATAGTCTTTCGCAATGTGCATGGCTGATGAAAAAATCCGGGGCAACATCTAGCAACATCAATACACAATTAATAGTTCATGCACCTGAGATAACTGATGCCATGACGTTGAATCTTGTGATCAGCCGCGAGACCAACTTTGCATTTCCGCTGAATATGGCAGAAATTGCTTTTGCAGACAGTGTTGACACGCTTGGTAATTATTATTTCAGCGGCATCAACTGGGACATTGACAACTCGGGCAGCGATGCATTTACTTTTCAATTGACCGACACTTTATCAGTTGTTGAGCGTAGCCAGATAACACAAACAACGAACGGCAACAATAACAACAATAGCGATAATCAGAATACGGCTTCCATTTCATCCATTGAGGTATATCCGAATCCGACCAGCGCCGAATACTCAATAGATATCCGCCTCACGCAAGATGCAGACGTAATGGTGAGCATTCAGGATGAAGGTGGAAAGGCTATACAGAAGACAAAATACAATGGTGCATCGAGCTATCTGATCAAAGGAACACTGACTGAAAAAGGTTGCTATCTGATCAAAATTGAATCGGGTAATGATGCAAAAATTGTAAAACTGATTGTTCAATAAAGTTATCACACAGAATTCAATCCGGTATGAAAAGTTCAATAATCATCGCAGGTGTAGTTGCCATAGCTTCGGCAGCACTCATATATAATTTTGTTTCATCAGACAGCGACAATTTTGTCAGCAACCATAAAAACCAGTTGCCAAACTCATCGCAGGAGAATTCCAAAACTGAGGAATACGAAGCTGAGGTGCTGGCTCCTACAGGGCTTTCGAAGCTGGTGTACGAATCGCAGAATATCAATACCGGTGTGATTGGTATTGATGCTGAAACAAACATTGATGATCCGCACGACAACACATTTATCGTGTATCTCGACGGCGATGTTGAGAGCGGGCGCCAGGCCTGGCTTGAGTATGATTTGTACGGAGCCGAAGATTTTACTTCGGTGAGCCGGACTATCAACGATCAAATAGCTGTTGGTGGTGCATTTATAAAACTCTCGCAGGAATGGAGTGTTCAGCGCGAGAAGATTGATGCGAGCCAGCTGCATAAGGGTGACAACATTGTACGCTTTTCAATTCCCGGCAATCAGGATTTTAATTACACGGTGAAAAATGTCCGCATTCGTTTTGATGAAAGTGTGGACATGAGCCGGAAAATTGTTCTCAATCAACCGATGTCAAAAAGTTATTACAACCGCTATGGATACATCAGTGGTTTTGTAAGCGGCAACGGCAGCGAGAATGCAAAGATTTATGCCAATGGCAAACTTGTGCGCAGCAATCAGGCCATATTTGAAGGAATCGTCGATCAGATTGCTTCAAACGGATCCGACTGGGAAGCAGTTGTTACCGCCGTTTTCGCCGATGGACAAATCATCAGCGACACTGCCCGTTTCTGCAATCCGGCAACATGTGATTTCAGCAATGAGATTACTCCGGACATTGCATACAATGAAACATTAGTAACTGCCCAAATGCCGGTACACATGAATATTCCCGGCTTCGAACTAAACGGAGAGCCCGGCTCAGTTACAACCAAAGTAAAAATGTCAGTCACCGGATTGCGTTCGCAGGACATGGCTTTGCCGCGCCTTTCGATGGTGAACGTGACCGGCGCAAGCAATGGTTTCCGCTGTCTGCCTCACGGAAATCTGTTTGCAAAAGAAGTTGAAGTACGCATAAAATACGACACAGCGCGCATTCCGCAAGGCTATGGCCCGAAAGATATCCGCACTTTTTATTATGACGAATCGCAAAACGATTGGGTCATGCTGCCCTACGACACCGTTGACATAGCCAGTTGCGAAATTGTATCGCACACCAACCACTTCACCGATTTCATCAACGCCATTCTGAAGACTCCGGAAAGCCCACAAACACAAGCCTTCACGCCGACTTCGATGAAAGATATGAAATATGCTGATCCGATTGCTCATATCAACATGATGAGCCCACCGCAGGCGAATAACAGTGGAACAGCGAATCTTTCATTGCCCATTCAGGTTCCTGCAGGACGACAGGGAATGCAACCACAGTTGGCAATTACCTACAATAGTGAAGGTGGAAATGGATGGCTAGGTGTTGGCTGGGGAATGAATACTCCGAGTATTAGTATTGATACACGGTGGGGCGTACCTCTTTACTCTTCAAGCTTTGAAACAGAAGAATATTTTGTAAATGGTCAGCAGATTATTCAACTTGAAATTTCCGCAAACGATACAACTCGGGATACAGTCTTACATATGAGTAGAAGCAGAGTAAGAGCAAGTGGAGATATTAATTTTTCATATCGGGTTGAAGGAGCATTTGATAAAATTATAAGACATGGTAGTAGCCCAAGTACATATTGGTGGGAAGTTATTGACAAGCAAGGAACACAATATTACTATGGCAAATACAGCAGTGATCCGGGAGTAAATCTCAACTGTGTCTTAAGGCAGCCAGGAACAAATAGTATTGCACATTGGGCGCTGGCAGAAGTGCGGGATTTGTATGGGAACTATGTTAAATATAATTATCAGATAGTTACACACTCAGGGACACCCGGAAGCGGAGGAAAACAGATATATCCACAATCCATAGTTTACACTGGATTTGGCAACACTGATGGCTTGTATTCAGTTAATTTTGTATACGATGCGGGAAGAGACGATTATCAGATTTCTGGACGATATGGTTTTCTGGAAGTTACGGACAGGTTGCTGTCGCATATAAATATTTCGTTTGATGGTCAATATATCCGGTCGTATGGAATCAAATATAAAACCGGAGCGTACAATAAAAACCTGATTTGCGCCATTGCTGATATCACAGATAGTACACAACATGGAGTAACAAAGCAGGAGACTTGTGAAACCTTGGATACAATGCATATTCCGGGAGTGAAAGTGCATACATTTCAATACTATGAAGAAGAGGGATTAGAGTTTCGTTCTGTCATTGATACATTATTCACTCAGCCAGAATACTCGGAAACTTTGTTTGAGGGTGATTATATAGACACAGAAACACAAGGTATTGGAAGGAGTAAGGGCACTACCACTGGAATTGGAGGATCAATTTCTTTAGGTCTTGGCACAAATATTTTGTCTAAGTCAAATTCGATAGGATTGAATATTAATACCTCCGTAGGAACATTAAAAGAAAAAATTCAAATTTTAGATATAAATGGTGATGGCATACCTGACAAACTAGAGAGAAATGGCAACTCCTACAACTTGTACAAAGGATCATTGGATAGCAATAAAGAACTTGTTTTCAGCACAACACCACACAATCTGAATACGCTTCCAAACCTTGGCAGAAACTGGAATTATTCGAGAGGAATTGGAGCGGAAATCCAGGCTAATTTACCTTCAATTAATGGCTCTGCAAGCATCTCCAAAAACTGGACAGACCAATACACTTCAAGCTATTTTGCAGACATTAATGCTGATGGTTACATTGATTACGTTGATGATAATAAGATTTACTTCAACAAACCAAACACGAGTAATAATCCGGTTTTTTACGAAGAAGATGGAAATATAATTCAATATTTTCCAGATGATGAGTGCTATTTCATCATTCATGACGGAGAAATCGATTCATCTTTTAACGAATACAACGATGTTGATAGTACAATGATTCGAAGAGACCCTGTTAGACTTTGGATTGTACAGGACAGAGGAGAAATTGTGATAAACAGCTCATTGCAGAGAGCGGCACCTAATCCTGCCCACAACACACCAATTCATTACAGTATCCAATGGAATGATTCAGTTATATTGTGCGAAACTATTTCAGCACATGATACCTTAACACATGACACATCTCTATGTATTACTACTGCAGAAAAGGGGGATCGCTTCTTTTTCAGGATGCACTCCGATGAAATGCATGGCTTAGATGATGTCAGTTGGGACCCCGTCATATATTCCCACAAAGGAAATAACTGTTTACCGCCGACTAATGATTTCAAAGATGCTAACGACAAATCATTTTACAAATATCAATATTCGACAGATGGATTTGTCAATGATGAACAGTTTTTTATTGCGCCGTTATCAGGAAAAGTTCTAGTAAAAGGAAACATTAGCAGCCCGGCACAAAGTGACTCGCTTAATTTCATGATTAAGCACAATCAAACAGTTCTGATGGATGTTGTCTATCCGGATACCAGCGCCTTTGATACTACTTTTTATTATGATCTGAATGTAAATGAAGGGGATTCTGTCATTATTAAACTGGCGAGCAGCTCAAATGTCAATTGGAATGACATTATGTATGATGGGAAAGTACAGTATTATGAGGCTGATAGTGTTATGATTGATACATTAAGCCAATACCAGTCTATTGATATTTACCCCTCTTTGCAAACAACAATCTACCCGAATAGAATGCGAAAGACGGGTTGGAAAAACTTAAGCAGTGGCACACATATCTTCTATCCGGCACTTCAATACTCAGTTCCAGCTAGTGCAAATGGAACTGTGACTTTTACTGCTAAAACGAAACGAGACTTGGTCGCGAAGAAAACTTTAGAAATACAAAATGGTCAAATTGTCGGAACTCCGAGTGCAAACAAATTAATGTTTACTCTCAATACAACAGACACTGTGTTTTTCGATTACTCAGCCACTGATAGCGTCTTACGTGATATTTACGCAGCTCAGATAATTGATTCTGTAACCAGTTTGCCATCAGGGGCTGGATATCACACAACATTCCCTGATGAGATAAAAATGATTGGTTCTCTTTATCGTGGATGGGGACAATTTTCATATTACGACAATACAGGATTGCATGACTGCTTTATTGATGAGAGTTTGCTATACCTTGATACAACTGGGATTTATTCAAATTTGTCAACCTTTCCTTTGTCTCAAATTGATACAAATATGACTTTTGATCAGGTTGAAAATTTATTTCAGTCTAACGGCATACCTGACATTTATTCAATGTCATTTGTCCCTATGATTGCCGACAATAAAGATCACAGATGGGTCGATTTTTTCAAGAGTGCTTATGTCGAGCTGGGAAACATGGGTTGTGCCTACGGTATCGATTATCTTATGTCAACAACATATGATACGAGCGTATTTGAAGAAGACGATTTTCCATTTCCGGGAATTAATGATCCATTGGTAATGGTAAATAGTAGCGGAAACTCTCTGACTGTGAAAAAGCAAAGCAGACAAATTGATAAGTCCTTTTCATATTCATTTGGCAACCCGACCTTCAGCATCAGTACGACAAAAAGTGAAACGGAATCGAGATGTTTGCTGGATTTTATGGACGTGAACGGTGATCGGTATCCGGATGTAGTCGGCTATGATAAGATCCAATATTCAAACCCTCAAGGTGGAATTTCCATCAATTCAATTGCGCTCAGTGGAATTTATCCCAGTCATGGGACAGGAACTGCAGTTGGGCATTCTTTCGGCCTAAAAACTGAAGGGTTCAGAAATAGTAACACGTCAGGAAGCTCAAAATCAAAACATGGCAATCTTGATGGCTCATTTGGTATTGGCACTACTAATTCCAATTCAAATGTTGACTATATATATTCAGATATCAATGGGGATGGGCTTAATGACCGTATAGACAAATCCAATAATGTTGTTTATCTTGGTCTTGGTTATGGTTTTTTCTCTGGCGAAGCATGGACTGTAAATAACATTTCAGCTTCATGTTCCAACTCAACGTCTCTAAGCGCGGGTTTCAATCTGAGCCAGTACAGCTGGTCATTGGGAATTGGAGGTAGCAACAATAAAAGCTATGACAATTATTCGATGATGGATATTAACAACGATGGGCTTACAGATGTTTGCTATATCTCCGGAAATTCTCTTAAAGCCTATGTTAATACTGGGAACGGCTTTACAAATGAAACACTTGATGCTGGCTTCGGTAATAAACTATCCAAGACGTCATCCAACAATATAGGAGCAAATATTTCTGCAACAGCAGGAATGTCGTTCTTGTTTGGTAAATTGGTTTTTTCAGGATACGGTGATGTTTCGTATAATATTAGCTCCTCGAAATACCGTTTGTGCGATATGAATGGTAACAATACTTTGGACTTTGTTTTTGTTGAAGACGGCATGATTAAAGTGAAATACGGAGTTCCAAAAAAAGTAAACATGTTGAAGAAAGTAACTACTCCAACAAAGAGTTCCTATACTATGGATTACGCGATGACGTACCCAACTCGTAATAATCCGCAATCGAAGTGGGTTTATTCCTCGCTTATGGTTTATGACGGATTCAACGGCGACGGTCAAAATACGACATATTACAAATATGCATACGACAGCGCATTTTATCATCGTATGGAGCGCGAATCATTTGGTTTTGAAATTGTCAGAACCATGCAGTATGATAATTTTTCGTCCTCTGGAATTTGCTATCGGACTTCAGAAGAAAAATACCACAATGACTATTATCTTTTCAAGGGATTGAAAAAATATGATGTATCAAAACAAGGCATCCATAAATATGTTGAAACCTATTATGTCTGGGACAGAAAAGAAATTTCAACCGGAAGAATTATTCCTGCCGATTCGGCGCAATGTTTTGGTCCATATTACCCAGCTATTTCGCAGGAAGATAAATACTTCTATGAAGGACAAAGTGCCTATCAGATTCACACCAGGAAAACGTATCGTCATACAAGGTTTGGCAATGTAAGAGAGTACAAGAATTATGGTGATGTTGCTTATACTTCCGATGATTTTACTGCCACAATCACCTATTCATATAATATTCCTTCCAACCTGCTTGCTATGGTGAACCAGATTGACGTGCAGGATGTTTCAAACAATCTTTTACAGCGCAGAACCGGATCGTATAATGGAGTTGGAAGAATATCCAGCATCGGATCTTTTGATGGAGCCAATACCGCATATACAGATATTGATTATGACTCCTATGGCAATATAAGCAGCATTCTGTTCCCTAAAAATGTCAACAACGAAAGACTCTCTTATACTTATAAGTATGATCCGGTAGTTCATACTTATCCTGTTTCTGTCACCGACTATTGGGGAAACAGTTCCAGCACGGTATATGATTACAAACTTGGGGCACCACTGATAGTTATAGATATGACTGGAAACAGAATGCATTATTCTTACTATGCCGATGGAAAGTTAAACACTGTGACCGGGCCAAATGAAGTGTTGGCAGGTATTCCATTTACAATAAAATGTGAGTATTGGGATGAAGCTGGAGGTTCGGCTGCAACACGTTGGGCAAGGACCCGGCATTATGATCCGATCAATGCTAACAATGAATTTGTAACGGTGAATTTTTCGGATGGATTAGGCCGTTCTATCCAATTAAAACAAAAAGCAACTGTTGAAGGAGTTGACCTCATGGTGGTTTCAGGCAGAACCGACTATGATGCTTATGGGAGGGCATACCGCACTTCATTGCCAACCGATCAGGCCCTTGGAACGGAAATTATTTTTTATAATTATGCGCCAACAAATTTTGCATCAACTACTTTTGATCTTCTCGACCGACCCCTGCTTCAAACCGCTTTTGATGCAACAACAGTCAGCTATACTTATGGTTTCGGACAGGATGCCTTTGGAAAAACATGTTTCAAAACCAGAGTGACCGATCCAAACGGTAAAAAAACTTATAAGTTTACAGATGGCCGTGGATTGAACACATCTGTTACTGCTCCACTCAATACTATTACAAAATTTGTGTACGATCCTTTAGGCACACTTTTAATGTCATACGATCCGGAGGATAATACCTCAACATACGAATATGATTTGCTTGGCCGATTGATCAGCCGCAACCACCCTGATGCCGGAATAACAAGATATAAGTACGATTTAGCTGGAAATGTATTGGCAACTCAAACCCAAAATCTGGCAAATAATTCTCAGGAAATACAATACGACTATGCACATTGCCGTTTGGAACGTATTGTTTATCCGCAAAACCCGGAAATGAATGTCTATTATGAATACGGTGCACCCAACAGCGGTAACCAGAGCAGCCGCCTTATACGCCAGCAGGATGCATCCGGGGTTCAGATTTTTGCCTACGGCAACATGGGCGAACTTATCAAAAATATTCATACATTTGTTGTACCCGGCGGTAGTCATTACACCTTTGAAACAAATTGGGAGTACGACAGCTGGAACCGTATGAAAAGAACTGACTATCCGGACGGTGAAAGAGTTACATATCACTATGATAATGGAGGAAAGCTCTATTCAATGGATGGGGACAAATACGGCCAGATGTACGATTATATCAATGCAGTTTTTTATAACAAATACGGCAGCCGGACAAGGATAAAATATGGTAACGGTACTAATGCTGAATATGTATACAACCCCTTGAATCAAAGGCTCTCAAATATGTTGAGTTATGAAAACGGCGGAGCCGTCATGCAGAATATTAATTATTCGTATGACAATGCAAGCAATATTACCTCTGTAACGAATAGTTCGGATTATTTGAATGGCCATTTAGGCGGTGATTACGGCCATGAATTCAAGTACGATGATTTGTACCGATTGACTTCCGGTTCCGGATTTTTTCAATCTGGTATTGTTGGAACAATAGGATATAAACAAACGATGAAGTACAGCGCTTCCGGAAATATTGTGCGTAAGACTCTTGATGCATCAGAAGAAATTGGTGGCGGAATTCAAAACATAGATTATAACCGGAAGTATGAATACAATGACCGGCCGCATACAGTAACCGAGACCGGTGATTATTTTTATAAGTGGGATGCCAACGGCAATCAAATTTGCAGAGGCGGACAGGGCGACAGACTGCTATGCTGGGATGAGGAAAACCGCTTGATGGCTGTCAATGATATGAGCGAACGCCCAACCTACAGTGCCTATATTTACGATGCAGGCGGCGAACGCGCATGGAAAATGGCCAGCGATGTGGTGTCCATGTACATAAACGGTCAGGGAACAAATTATGCCGAACTGGTAAAGACGCTGTATGTAAATCCATATATGGTAGTCACAGAAAAGGAATATACAAAACATTACTACATTGAAGGCGAGCGCGTCTGCACTAAGATTGGCGGCGGCTTTGGCCACGGCCCGAATATTCCGGTTGAGGGAGAATTGCATCCCTTAACGGGAGATTATGAAACCATGCAGAAGAAATTGTGGGAAATGACAATGCAATTTGTAAAATGCACTGATGGTCCTGAAATAGCCATCGGAGAGAAACTCAAACCAGCCCATAATGGTGGTGATGAGGTTGAGAAGCTGCAATATTTCTACCACCCCGACCACCTCGGCTCCAGCTCCTTCATCACCGATGCCACCGGCTACGCCACCCAGCACCTACAATATCTCCCATTCGGCGAGACCTTCGTAGATCAGCAAAACGGCTATGACAGCCGCTATACCTTCTCTGCTAAAGAAAAAGATGATGAAACGCAGTATTCATATTTCGGTGCGAGATATTATGATAGTGATTTATCTGTGTGGCTGAGTGTGGATCCGATGAGTGATAAATATCCGAGTCTTTCACCTTATGCATATTGTGCAAATAATCCGGTGATATTGGTGGATCCGGATGGGAAGGCAATAAAACCAGCCAATGTAGAAGCTGATCTCGCCATAAACTGTTTGTTCCGGAAATATGGAGGGGAAAGAGTGTTTGGACTTACTCAAATCAAATCAGATGGTACAAATCCTAATGATTTTAATAATAGTTACTATTCTACTTCATACTCAAAAAGCAAGTTTAAAAAGGAATACAACTCATTTGCAAAGAGTAATAATCTTTCCAAACAAGATAAGAAGAATGCTATGAGCCTATTCAAAATTTTAAGCTCAGAAAAGGTTTATGAAGTTGGGATCGCAACATCAAATTCTACTGGTCAATCAAATAATTATCAAGTTGATACAAGAAACCCAACTGTTGCAACTTTTATAGCAGCAATTAATGCAAGCAATAATCTTTCAGGTAGTCAAACACAAAATGCTATAAATACGCTTATACCTCAAGGATCTCCAAATGGGTCAAATCCTGATGGACAATTTGGATTCTTTCCGGATAACAACAATACGGTTATAACGAATACAATGGTTACAAGCACAACTATAGATCCGAGAAACCCTGATCGTATTGTGGCGCCAGTTGCAGGTATTTTAATGGTAAATCCAACCACATTGAATTCAAGCACATTTTCTGCGAGTTCAGGCGGAAGAACTCAGCAAGATGTTGATAATTCTGCAGTTCAGGCTGCTATAAATGCATTGGCTGGTTCACAATAAATTCATTAACGCCATGAAGATAATTAAATTGATTGTTTTGTTTGCAATTGTATTTGCTAATATAATGGACAGCACAGCTCAAACATTTGATCCAGCTGATTCAATTGACTATCAGTTGAAAATCGTTAAGGAGTATAATGACACTATTAAGTGCTATGGTACTAGTCAATATGCAGACTCTAACTTTGTAAAGGATGGAGTTTGGCTAATATATTCTAATGACGACACCACTAAAATACTTGAGGTTGTTTCAATATTTAATAAAAAAAGGAATGGCTTATCTAAAGTATATTTTTCAGAAAACAGCTATTTTTTAATTTGGTATTGTGAGAATTCGATAAGGTCAAGAAGTTTTGTCATCCACAAAGAGGAGTTGCCAGATAATAAAGACTACAGAGATTATTTTTTGATAATGTATAATGGATTCTTATCATATTACGAAAACAACATATTAAAAGTGTATGTTATTTTTGAAAAAAACATTCCATTTGTGTCGTATTACTATAATGACAATGGGATTTTAACTGGTATTATTGAATATGATAGGAAGGGAAGACCATTAAAAAAACCTCGATAAAACCTAAACTCCCACTGCACTGCACCACTGCAACATCCAAGATAAATCCTAAATGTCCATCCCAATATTGGTAAAACACTGAAATTCAATAAATCACATCAAAGCCGGCCACAGCGCCGGCTTTGTGCATATTGGGTTATCAAATGAACTGATTTCTGTTCATTTCTGAAAAAAAGCAGAAATACCCATAGTCTTTATTGGAAATTCCGTTTCACTCGGTTTGAAGAACTATCATTCCGGTTTCGGTTGACAATCGGTACAGTTGGATTTGAGGTTTTCGGAGATTCTGGTAGTGGCTGCTATTCTGATTTGATCGGTTGGAACAATGGAATCTGTGTTTTCATTCATAAGCGCCTCCATTGGGGTGAGTCCGTTGAGAGAACCATGTGGGCGAATATCGTTGTAATCATGAACCATTTCGGAAATTATTTCAAGCGCTTTGTTCTGTTGTCCTGTAAAATCGCGGGGCCAGTAATTGCTTTTGAAAATTTTGTTTACTGCTTCTACAACGGAATTGGAAAAAGAGGTATCGATCTGTGCAATCACAGAATTAATTCTGTATTGAGATGAAGAAGCGAATGTGGAAACACAACCTTTATTCTCTGAACCGTCATCGGAAATCAAAGTGAAGTCTTTCAAATTGTATCGCTCAATAACTTCTTTCAGGTTTTCGAGTGTGAGCATGGCGGTCTTATTCAATGCGGCTTTCCATCCAAGAATCGCCTTAGAGAAATTATCGACGATAAATGAAATATACAATTTCTGAACGTCATTCAAACGTACTTCAGTAATATCCACATGCAAAATTTCAAAAGGCTGCTTTGCGCGAATTCCAATTTTTCGCTTTTTCGATTTGCGGAAACGATGCAGTCCTGAAAGGCCCATTGCGCGCGCATAGAGATAAAAGGTTGAACGCGACATTAAAGCGGCACGGTCGCGCATCATGCGGTAATAGACCGAAACCAATGGCCAGCGCAAAAAATCGGGATGCAGCAAATAGTCGCGAATTGCACTTACTTCCAGCGGTGTAAGCTGATTGTAAAAGATTTTTCTGCAGCGAAACATAGGCTCATGCACGCATGAAACCGAGCGTTTCCAGTAATGATAAAGCTGTGGCGAAAGATCAAACGAAGTCAAAGCGCGCTTCAGTCCAGTCAATGGAACCAGTTGCTCAATGGCTTGCAGAATATCGTTTTTGTGAGCAAGAAATATTTGTTTGCGATCTTTTACCTGCAACAGCAATCGGCGATACATGCCAGCTATGATCACCAGCGCACGTGCAATCCGCAACAGGCGCTTGTTTTGCGCGATCGTTCGCAACACATCGGTGCTTTCCTGTATTTCCAAAGCAAAATCAAGTCCGACTAAATGATTATATCCGCGTGTTTTCCAATTGTGTCGTGTACTTGCAGGAACAGCGCAACAGATGTCTGCCGGCAATATTCCTAGATTGTAAGCTATTGCAAGATTGGTATGATAGGTGCGTTTCATGAAGCAAACAACTGCATTTCGCGAAAAGTATTTTGCCTGATGATTTTGAATTGATCAGATCATCAGAATTGTTATCAAAACCTGCATTTCCCCTACCTCGCATTGCGACTGTATTACAGACCAATTATTCAAGTAAAATCAGAGCTCTGATCTTCTTCAAATCTTCTAAAAAAGTGTTCGAATTCAGCATTGTGTGGTCTACCAAAAAAACAGAGTGAGAATCAGAGCGAGAGCGAAGGTTCTCACTCTGTTTTTCTACGTACTCGCTCTCACACTCGCTCCTGAATCAGAGCGAGAGCGAAGATTTTCACTCTGTTTAAATTTATACCACTATAAATCAATCTATCAAGATAATCAAATAAGGATTATACACACATTTAGATCTATTTCTGCGTATTCATACACATTTTTAGATCTATTTTTGCGTATTTGATAAAACTGCATATGTTTTTGCTACTCGACATTTCGTCAAATTCATTACATTTGCCTACTCTCCCCTCAAGTTTGTATGATAAAACGATCTGCTGTTTTTCTTCTCCTGCTGATTCTGACAACCGCTGTCAGCGCCCAGTATTACATGCTTGGCGAGGATGCGGCTCATCAGAAATGGTATTGCATTGACACCAGACATTTTCATCTTGTTTTCCCTGAATCATTTCTGAATCGCGCACAATCACTGGCCAATCAGAGCGAACAATATTACAGCACTGTGACGGGATCGCTCAACCATGTTTCGCGAAAAATTCCGGTGCTTATTCACACTGGATCGGTGGTGGCGAATGCCTACAGTCTGTGGACACCGGAGCGTACCGAATATTTCATGACTCCTTCGCAAAACAACTATTCTCACAACTGGCTCCAGCAGCTCATTATACACGAGAATCGCCACATGGTTCAAATGGATAAACTCAATCAGGGATTGACAAAAGCGCTCGGATACGTAGTCGGAGAACAGGCGGTAGCTTTAACGCTCGGATTATTTATGCCGATGTGGTATATGGAAGGCGACGCCGTTACTACCGAAACAGCCTTCAGCGAAAGCGGGCGTGGGCGCATTCCTTCCTTCGAAATGAAACTGAAAGCCCAACTCCTCACAGAGGGACTTTATGATTTCGAAAAAGCAAGTCTTGGATCTTATAAAGATTATATTCCAGATCAATATTCTTTTGGATATTATTATGTAGCACAAAGCAGAAATTTTTACGGAACTTCGCTTTGGGACAACGCTATCCGCAACAGTGCCCGCAATTGGTGGCAGCTCAGTCCGATTTCGCACTCATTCAAAAAACAAACTGACTATAATAAAAAACAATTGTATCAGCTGTTTTTTCAGGATCTGAAAGACAGATGGCTCATGCAGGCCGCCGCCAATCAGACGGCCAAATATGCATTGGTGCCACTGCCCAAAAATAAAGTACAGACACATTACAAATTTCCTGAATTTATAAACGACTCCGTTATTGTGGCTGAAAAAAGCGGAATGGATGATTACGCGCGCTTTGTCAGTATCAACATCAACACCGGCGAAGAAAATATTATTTGCAAAGCAGGATTTTATGCATCGGAAGAACTGCCCGCCACCGACGCAATTCCAGTCTTAGCTAAAAACAGCCCCGGCTCATGGACCACCGACAACCTAAGTCTGGCGCAAAACACCATCGTATGGGCAGAAAAAAAATGGCATCCACGGTGGGAACATGTGAGCTACTCGGTTGTTATGAAACATGATTTCGTAAGTGGAGAAACCGTACAACTTACTCACCGCACAAAATATTTCAGCCCTGCTATTTCAGCAGACGGGAAGCGGATTACAGCAGTTGAGTTTCTTACAGATGGTTCATGCAATGTAGTTATTCTTGCCGCATCAAACGGAAACCTGATTGACACTTATCCGCTTGAACCCGGCGCATTTGCTATGAATCCGGAGTTTTCTCCTGACCGAAAACAGATAGTGTGCGTAACGCAAAAACCCGATTTAAAAGGAATTGAAATCCTTGATTTGGAAACAAAAACATGGAGAACAGTTCTGGCGCCATCTGCAGCCGACATTTCAAATCCGACATGGAGAAACGATGGCATATATTTTAATGCCCCTTTCAGCGGCGTGGATAATGTTTACCATCTGAATCCAGCCTCCTGTGCGGTTTCACAGATCACTTTCGATACTTTCGGTGCGTACAATATTTCTTTCAGCCCATCCGGTGAACGCTTTGTTTTTTCCTCGTATCAGAATGCTGGTTTTGTTTTGAAAACGGCAAAGACAAATGAAATTAAACCGCTTGAATTTATATCTGTTTGTAATCGTTGCATAAATCTGGATAGCTGCTATATCGCACAGGAAAAGGCTTTCCGGCCAGACAGTCTTTGCAATGACTCGTTGTATGAAATAAAAAAATACAAGCGTGGACTACAGTTATTCGATCTGCATTCGTGGATGCCAGTTTCGTTCAACACAGATCGTTATAATCTATATCCGGGCATCACTTTTTCCTCACAGAATTTGCTTTCGACTTCGGTGCTCACTGGCGGGTTTGAGATGATCAATGACCACTACCATGCTCGCACATTTGTTGACTGGACCTACACCGGCTGGTTTCCGCAAGTCTCTGTTCATGCATCGATGGGTGCTAACGAAGGCATCGGAAATATTAATGAATTCGAAGATCATTACACCTGGTATATCAAAACAGCCGGGCTCAAAGTGAGTCTGCCACTGAAAACGACAGTCCGCGACTATTTTCAGAAATATAAAATCAGAGCAGGATTGCAAACACATTATTTGCAGCCATACGCGTCGCTGGCTCTGCCACACGGTTTACCATACGGAACAACAAGGTCTGCGTCTGCAGAATTTGAATTCATGAACCGACAAAAAACTGTTTTGCGCGATCTGATGCCACGTTGGGGACAGGACATTTCAATCCATTATCAGCATTCGTTTGGTGGCGATATTGATCTTGGCGAGCAATTGAATGCGGATGCAAAAATATTTATTCCGGGATTTGCAAGACATCACGGATTCAGGATTGATGGGGCTTACATGAAAAAGAATCCGGGCGAATATTCATTCACCGATGACTTTTCGAATCCCCGCGGATATAGAAATATTTTTTCAACAAAGAGTCAAAAAGTCGGATTGAATTACAAATTCCCTTTGTGCTATCCCGATCTGAACATTGGGTCGTTGCTGTATTTCAAGCGACTCAAGCTGAACTTGTTTTATGATTACGGCGAATACAATTTTCAAAACACACGCCGCGTAATAAACTCTGCTGGCTGCGAATGGACCTGCGATACGCATGTGTTCCGTTTTTTCATTCCACTTGATATCGGCTTCCGATATGCATATCTACCCCGCACGCAGGAAAACACTTTCGAATTTCTGCTTGGAATTAATTTCTCGGGCTTCTGATTTTGCCACTAAGGCACGAAGACACAAACATCTTTCTTCCGCTAATGACGCGAATGAACGCTAAGAAAATGTCAACCTCAGCAGGTCTTATGAACGCTAATAGAATCCGCCTTCATCTGCGATGAAGACTGATTCAGCTGAATGGCTCGCAGAGGGCGCAAAGACGCAGAGGAAATCTGCCACTAAGGCACGAAGACACAAACATCTTTCTTCCGCTAATGACGCGAATGAACGCGAAAATCATTTTTTATTACTCTATACACCCATTCGATTAACGCAAATTGAATCACCCTTCATCTGCGATGAAGACTGATTCAGCTGAATGGCTCGCAGAGGGCGCAAAGACGCAGAGAAAATCTGCCACTAAGGCACGAAGACACGAACATCTTTCTTCCGCGAATGGATTAAGACCACATGTACTGCATATTGACGCTAATTGAATCAGTCTTCACCTGCGGTGAAGACTGATTCGGTGGGGGGCTCGAAAATCTCTCGCAGAGGGCGCGGAGAACGCAGAGACGCAGAGAATTTAACCTTAGCCCCAACCTCGACCATGATCTTGTGTTTTGTCCACCGCTGCCGCAAGTCTCATGCCGCATGCCTTCTATATAGCCCCATCTGAGGGCTGACAGCTGACTGCTAACAGCAATTCGCAACGATTGTAACGACTTCCGCTTGCAGCAGAATAAATTCCACGTGTAACGTGTAACGAAAAAAGTTATTTCAAAACGTTCGATCAAGCTCAATATCATCGAGCGAGCAAGGATCTTCGATCGGCTCCAGATGCGTTATTACATTCACCGGCTGGTTAAATAATTCAATCAGATCTTTTTCAATTTCTTCAGCCAGATCATGTCCTTTCTGAACAGACCACGCACCGGGCACAAGCACATGTACAGAAATAAAAATCCGCTGGCCCGCCTGTCGTGTCAGTAAAGAATGAAACTCAATTCCTTTCTGGCGAAATTCTCCAAGTTTTTTATCGACTTTAATATAATCATCATCAGTGATTGAAACATCCATTAGGCCTTGTGCAGAGCGCTTAATCAATATAGCCCCCGAAATCACAATGTTTACGGCAACGGCTATGGCAATAATCGGATCAAGTATCAGCCATCCGGTGAGCACAACCAAAATGATTCCGCCAATTACACCAACCGATGTCCAAACGTCAGTCATCAGGTGTTTGCCATCGGCTTCTAAAACAATGGAACGATGTTTTTTACCGGTGCGGATCAGAATTATTGCCACAACCAGATTGATGATTGAAGCACCTGCAGAAACCAACAAACCAGATCCTGTATTTTCAATTTCAACAGGATTGAGAAGTCGGGGAATAGCTGTTACAAGAATGCTTGCCGCTGCAAGAATAATTAATCCGCCTTCGATGGCGCTGCTGAAATATTCTGCTTTGCTGTGACCGAAAGCATGTTTATCATCTGCGGGACGCTGTGCAATTGTTAGCGCAACTAAAGCAATAACGGCTGCAGCCAGATTCACCAACGATTCGAGGGCGTCGGATAAAAGTCCCACTGAACCGGTAAGCTGCCAGGCAAACGTTTTGAGCGCTATGGTTGCGACCGCTGCCGCTATTGAAAGCCAGATGTATTTTTTAAGTGATACGCTCATTGTTAAAACAATTTTTTTCAGCCCTCAAATTTATAAAGAATGAAACCTGTTGAACAGAAATTACAGTAAAAGTTATTACCGGATTTTAAACAAAAGGATAAATTCATCCAATAAAACAATTATTAATACACTTTAAGTAACCTTTTTGTACTCTTGACGTCTAAAGAAGAAAAATAATCATGAAAAAGTTTTTCTCTTTTTTGCTTTTAATGCCACTGTTTGTTGTAACAAATGCACAAATCGTGATTACCTATGGAGACATGCCTTCTGCCGGGACCTACATCACACAAACAACAGACACAACGCCATCATCGGCATTGCCAGTTTTCATAACTGGTGCAAATATCAACTGGGACTTTTCTGCCCTCAACAATCATGAACCTTATTCAATGGGGTTTTTAAATCCGTCAACAACCCCATATTTTTCCCATTTCCCATCTGCAAATCTTTGCTATTTGGCTCCCGACAGCATGTTCGGATACATCGAAGCGAACCCGTCCTATGTTGTTGCGCTTGGAGCAAGAATGAAAATGGACACGACTGAAATCATCATTCAATATAATCCGGACGACACTATGATTGTTTTTCCATATACCATGGGAACAACCTTTGAAAGCCACCCCAATACAGTTGTGAAAATGTTTTATGGCGATTCCATCAATCTTGGATTTGGTAATGTTTATATTGACAGCATCAGAATGACCCTGAGTTATGACAAAAACACAGTTGTGGACGGTTGGGGAAATGTCTCTACGCCACTCGGTATATATCCGGCACTTCGTTCAACCCGCACCGAAATTATGGAACAGGAAATAGCCGTTCACTATTCAAATATGTATATTCCGGTTAATACAAGCATAGACACTTCTCTTGTTATTGAATGGAGCATGAAAAACACCGGAGTTCCTCTCATTACAATCACGGCAGACGCATCTGATTCCTCTTACAGTTCTGTTGACTGGCTCACTGTTTCACCCTCTTTTGGGTTTAATGAAATGAACAGCAGGAATGTCATAAACATTTATCCGAATCCGGCCACTAATGAAATCACCATTGGTTTTGAGGATGAAACTCCTGAATTTGTGATTGTTTCAGACATATATGGTCGTGAAGTGAAAAAAATAAACACAAATGCTGAAGCAGGAATTCACATTGACATTACCGATTTTTCTTCGGGCGTATATTTCATCAGCGCTGCCAACAAAGGCGAAACCTACGCTACAGGACGATTCATCAAACAATAGACCCTAAACAAACCCATAACTCTGAATCCGGACGGTGATTGCTGTCCGGATTTTTTATTGTCAAAAGATTTTATAATTTAGCCATTGACAAATCAAACAATGCCCCGCATTCAATTCATCACTGATATTGCTATCACCGATTTTTATCCCGTTGGTTCCCCCATGCCTGGAAGAAATTCAAATCCGGACAACTACCGTTTCGGATTCAACGGCAAAGAGAATCAGAGTGAGTTCGCGGCAGCGGCTGAAATTTTCAGAGGATTAATCAATGATTACGATTAAGACCATGAGAAAAATTCTTAAATACAAAGACTATATCACATCATCATTAATTGTATTTTTGGTAGTGTTCGACATATTTGTACTCCAAATAAACAGAGTGTTTTTTGTGATTTCAATTTCAAGTTTGATAATCATTAGTTGTTTCCGTTTTAAATCAAAAAATCAAAAATGAAAATTATATATATAATTCGGAAATATATTCATATCGGATTTGCTATAACATTTTTCATGTTGACAATTTTTCATTATTTTTTCGATCGAAATTCTGCAATTATTAACATTGTGTTTTTTGTTTTATTATTTATTGAATTTGTATTACTACTTTTGTTTTTAATAAAGACAATCAAGTGAATATGTTTTATACAAACAAGGAGTGATCCAATATTTGTTTTGCACTGCACCATCCAAGAAAAATCCTAAAAGCTCATTCAATACTTAAAGCCCCACCCACCAGCGGGGTTTTTGCTTTATTACTCTCAGAAAAGTATTGAAATTTCAAAATTTTCGGGGGTTGGGAAATTTGGTGTGCTTTGTTGGTTTTCGCCGAACGACAGAATATTGGGTGCTTCCCGACATTCTACCGTCAGCTTGAAGGGGTTGACAATACGGCATTGCTGACGTGGAATCGTCGGGAAGAAAGCTGCCTGCAACCAACAGCTTGTCCACCCATCAATACACGACAGTGTTTGATGCCGGCGGAATTCCGTGTCCGCTCCTCTTCTCAAATCAATGTCTGGCAGACGACAGAATGTTGGTTGCTACAACACAGAATATTACAAAACCTCTTTTGATATTATTCCTAAATACTTTCCAATTACTTCTCCAAATCCGAAATAATTCTCATCGCATCTTCCCTGCTTTCACCACAAATCAGCGGATCGAAAACAAATCCAAAACACACTTTCGGGCGATCGGGTGAATCAATCAGCTTACATAATAAATCATCCGTCAGTTGTATGCAACGCACGCCAGCCGGCTTACCGTGCGGCATTCCGGGTATTGGTGATGAAATGCTCGGTGCAATGCAGCAGGCGGCACATCCGGGCCGGCATTGGTGCTGTGTGGTATTCATTGCATGCAAAATTAATGGAATATGTTGAATTGGAAATTTGTACGAGTCAATGGTGCTGCGCGCGTTTTACCGGAGGCCTTGCCATCGGCTAATGTACTTTGCGCCGGAGTTTACTCCGCAGGAGGCGGAGGCGCAACTGATTGAGCTCCGCCTCTGTTTTGATGGCTTCGCCTCTTGACCTTAATCTTGACCTTAATCTGGGCGCGCAGCTCCTGCTTGCAACCACGTGAAACGTGGCAAGCTGTTTTACGTTGACGCGTGACCATCATCTTTATTCCACGCAATAGACAGTCTCTCCGTTCAGGACTGTTCGCAGCACAGTTGCGTTGCGGGCTTCGAGGATCGGACATTTCATAATATCGCGGTCGAGAATTACAAAATCAGCTGCTTTTCCTGCCTCCAGACTGCCTTTCTGTTTTTCTTCGAAATTGGCCATGGCAGCCCAGATGGTCATGCCGCGCAAAGCTTCTTTTCGTGTGAGTGCATTCTCCGGCTGAAAGCCGGCTTCAGGCATACAATCCACATCCTGGCGCGCAACAGCAGCAAAAAAGGTAAACATCGGATTGATATATTCTACCGGAAAATCGGTACCCAGCGGCATCCATCCATTCTGCTGCAGTAGCTGTTTGTAGGCATATGCAAATCGAATTCTTTCGCCAAGGCGCTCACCCGCCCAGTTCATATCCGAAGTAGCATGAGTGGGCTGCACCGAAGGAATGATGCCATAATTGCCAAACAAATCAATATCGTTTTCTGCAAGAACCTGCGCATGTTCGATGCGCCAGCGCAGATCATTTTGCTTTTCATTGTAAAGCGCAAATACTGTCAGCATGAGTTCATTCGCCGCATCACCAATAGCATGCACATTCAGCTGAAATCCATTTTCCTTACATCGCTTTGCCCACAAATGATAATAAGACGTGTCCTGCAATAATAATCCCTTGTTTTGCGGATCATCAGAATACGTCTCCAGAAGCCATGCACCACGTGAGCCCAATGCGCCATCGGCATAAATTTTAAAAGAACGTACCGTCAGTCGTTCGGTGAAATAAGGTTTTTTGAATGCTGCGAAATTTTCTTCGGTTGGATCAAGCATCGCATAGATTCTCATCTTCAGACTACCATCGTTCTGAAGTTCTTCAATCAGCCGGACTGTTTCAAGAGAAAGTCCTGCATCATCAACCGTTGTCAGACCCACTGCAAAGCAATTCTGCTGCGCCTTCAGCAATGCATCGGCCGATTGTTTTTCTGTTGGCTTTGGAATTTTCGCTGAAACAAGTTCCATGGCGTTATCGATCAAAATACCGCTTGGAGAGCCATTTTTAAGCTCCACCCGTCCTCCGCCAATCTTTGTGTCGGAATCAATCATTGCCATTTTCATGGCTTCGGAATTCACCAGCGCTGCGTGTCCATCCACACGGGTGAGATACACCGGACGATTTGGAAACAAGCTGTCTAATTTATTTTTGTCAGGAAAGTTTTTCGATACCCATTCATTCTGATCCCATCCGCGGCCAAGAATCCAACCATCAGGATTTTTTTCTGCCCAGGCTGCCACTCTCGAAATCATTTCTTCTTCCGATTTGCAGGCAATTAAATCGGCTTTTGTGAGATTCAAACCATACCCATAAAAATGACAATGTGCATCAATGAAGCCCGGATACACAGCTTTGCCACCAGCATCAATTACCGAATCACTTTTGTATGCTGAGAGAATTTCTTCGTTGCTTCCGGTTGCGAGAATTTTTCCATCTTTAATTGCAAAAGCCTCCGCCATGGTAAATGCGCTGTCAACGGTGTAAACAACACCATTGTGCAGAATCACGTCAGCGTTTTTTTTGCTGTTGCAGGAAAAAAGAAAAATCATCATAACAAAAAAGAAAAAGTTGTTTTTAATCATAGCAAAGAGATATGGATTTCAAAGGTAATGGATTTCGAAAAAAGGAAAATCAAAAAAAAGAATTCGAATGAAGTTCCCGGCCTCCGAGCCGGGATCTCATGCTATACTGCAGACTTTTTTGTTGATTTTCGTTACCTGTGCTTCGACGGAGTTTACCCCGCCGCCGACATTTCGACTCCGCTCAATGTGACAGCGGGGCTCAGACTGACAGGAGCCAAGATCAAATAAAATTGGCGGGGCTCAATTTGACAGCGGGCGGGTCTCAGTGTGACAGAAGGGTTAAAAAAAAGCCCGGAGTTTTTGCTCCGGGCCTGTAAAGACAACGCTGTTCATCTGATTCCTGTGAATGCAAACAAGAGGAAGTCACTAAAACCTATGCATCACCGATCACCTAATAGAGGGTTATGTGTTGTCTTTAGCGGCAGTTCGTAGCTGATAAAAACTTCGTGAGAGCCCGAACTGACCTTTGTCAGGGTACTTAAAGTAACATCGTAGGAATATCCGATCATGATGTTTTCCGTTGCCATTCCGCCAACGATAATGCTGGCGCCTTCTTCCCATCGACCTGCCAAGCCAGCCCACACTTCTTCTTTCACTTCTACCAATACTGACAGATCCATTCCAATCGGAGCACCACTCACTTTACGCACAAGCAACGACGGCTTCAGATCAACCTTTTCAGACAATCTGAGCGTTGCTCCACCAACCAGATAATAATGACTTTTCAAATCAATTTCTTCACGATCCTTCTTCTTTAAAAATTCACTATTATACAGCTTGGGTGCCGATATTCCGCAATACCAATTGGCCGAGTTATAAAACATGCCAAATCCCACATTAAATTTTGCTGCATTTTTATAAACATCGGAAAATGCCGGATCATATTCCTCTGATGCAAGCTCCACATCGGGCAGATTTGCTGTCAGCGTATATATTCCTGCATTCAGTCCAAATGTAAGTTTGTCACTTTCCGAAAACCTGACGCCATATGAATAATAAGCCATGATATTTCGTTGAGTCAATGGTCCGGCAACGTCGTTGACAATCGACAATCCGGTTCCCATACTTGTGTTTTTTATCGGAGTATGAACCAATAAAGTCTGTGTCTCCGGTGCACCTTTCAATCCGGTCCACTGTGTGCGGGCATGCAACGATGCAATAAAAGCATCTTGTGTTCCCGCATATGCGGGATTAAACACAAGTGTATTGAACATATACTGGGTGTAAAGCCCTTCCTGTTGCCCTGAGGCGATGTCTGCATTGAACATTAAAGCAGCTGCGCAGACAAATCCGAGTGTTTTTATAAGGGTTTTCATTGTTGTTTGTTTTTAAAATAAAACTACTTCTTTGATTTATCTGGAAATATAGACTGAGCCGCTGCGCAATACTGATCCATCGCCGAGGTCCAGAATGTAATAGTATGTGCCTTCGGGCAATTTATAAGTGCCTTTGAGCAGGTCGCTGTTGGAGTTTCCGTCCCACTCATTGTGATAACCTTTCGATTCGAAAATCAGACTACCCCAACGATTGTACACTCTCAGCAAATTGGACGGGAATGCTTCAATACCGATAATATCAAAATTATCGTGGATGCCATCGGCATTAGGTGAATATCCTTCCGGAATCTTCAGATTATGATAACCCAGTATGCGGATTTCAACGGTGTCGCTGCCACGGCAGCCATTGCCGGCTTCACCTGAAACTTCTACAATTGTGTTTTCGGTAATTATGATTGTTCCGTGATCGGCAAACAGATTTGCGAGATTCCACGAATAATAGTCGGCTCCTGCTGCTTGCAGAAATACTTCATCACCAATGTAAACATAGTAAGCTGAAGCTTCAAGTTCTACGTCAGGCGAGGGCTTAACAATCAAACTGATTTCTGTAGTATCCTTACATCCTTCCTTGCTGGTTCCGACAATTGTATAAACAGTATTTACAGATGGTGAGACCTCTACATATGATCCTTCCATGTCTCCCGGGCTCCACAAATAATCTGTGGCTCCAGCCACCGAAAGTTCGATTGATTCTCCGCTGCAAATCGCATCAGGAGTTAATGAAGTCAGTACCGGCTTTTCATTCAGCTTTAGAGTTATCAGATCTGAAGTATTTGGACAAGTTCCAAATGATGTTGCAGTAAGCTTCAAAGTGATTTCTCCCATCTCGCTTGCCGGCGGGTAATACGTTGGATTCAGCCATGCTGGATTATTTAAAGTTCCTTCGCCTGTTTCAACAGTCCACATCAGGCTTTCGTAGTTCAATGCCGAAGCGTCCTTTATTGTGTATTCGGGTGTGCCCTGGCAAAACGCTACATCATAGCCGGCAAAAACTATTGAAATCTGAGTCACAACAACGATCTGTTCGCATGTGCTGTAATTGCCTTGCGCATCTGTAGCTAACCAGATTACCACGGTTGTGCCAATTGGAAAAACGGATGGCGCATTATTGGTAATGTTCAGTACAGAAACATTGTCAGTCGCTGTTGCCATGCCAATTTCAATCACATCAATTGAACAGTAATTTTTGGCAGGCGGACAGAAAATAACCGGAGATTCATTATCAACAACAGTTACATTGTAAGTGCAAATGCTGATGTTGCCGGTGTTATCGACTGCTGTCCACAAAACTGTTGTTGTGCCGAGATTGAATACAACTCCACTCAGCGATAAACCGGTGCCTGTTGTTACTCCGCTGAGTTCATAGGTAAGACTTGCTATGCCATTATTATCGGTTGCAATGGCATCCCAGCCTGTTCCATTGTTCAAATAAGTGCTGAGGCCCGGATCCGTACTTACAACCTGATTATTTCCACTCAGACAGAGGCTGAATACAGGATCTTCGTTGTCGCTAACAATCACATTGAAGATGCATAGCGATACGTTTCCGCTATTGTCGATGGCAGTGTATGTAACGGTAGTTGTTCCGATATTAAATTCTACGCCGGCAAGACTGGTTCCGCTGCCGATTGTTGCACCGCTGAGAACGTAGGTCAGACTGGCCAATCCGTTATTGTCAGATGCAATGGCATTCCAACTGTTGTCGGGCTGTGTATAAGTGTCCTCGCCCAAATCGGTGTTGACTGTCTGATTGTTTCCGCTCAGACAGAAACTGAAAATTGGGTATTCATTGTCACTCACAATCACGTCAAAGACGCATATTGACACATTTCCACTGCTGTCAACGGCTGTGAATGTAACGGTGGTTGTGCCGATATTGAAGGCGACTCCGGCAAGTGTCGTTCCGCTGCCAATGGTAGCGCCGCTGAGCACATAGGTCAAGCTGGCTAATCCGTTATTGTCAGAAGCAATTGCATCCCAGGTGTTGTTGGGCTGTGTGTAAGTGTCAGCGCCCAAATCGGTATTGACTGGCTGATTGTTTCCACTCAGACAGAAGCTGAATATTGGATCTTCGTTGTCACTCACTATCA